>JAAZCR010000041.1 GCA_012513195.1 Bacilli bacterium
GTACTAAGCG
The DNA here is from genome assembly GCA_012513195.1 of Bacilli bacterium. Taxonomy (GTDB): domain Bacteria; phylum Bacillota_I; class Bacilli_A; order Haloplasmatales; family Haloplasmataceae; genus JAAZCR01. The sequence goes on from JAAZCR010000041.1 coordinate 11, forward strand.
ATCATTATCTTTACCATGGGCGTTGATAGTGGTAACACCATAACCTTCCTTTCTTAGGGTGTCTTTAAGTTCTATACCTATAGTACTATTAGTAATCACTTGTACCAAAACACGGCCAAAAGCTAACCAGTTTTCAATTCGACTACCCGTGTAAACCCCTGCGGAAAAACCTAAACTGTAGACAATACCTTTAATAGGGGCTTCACTAATACCAGTAATAACCCGGCTAGCAACAAAGACCCAGAGTACAATTTCGATAAAGGAAAGAATAACACCTTGCTTACGATAACCCTTATTGATGAGGATAATGCGTAATGTACCCATAGTGACTTCCACTATTTTCGCAAAAAAGATTAACATAAGTTCCCATAACGGAACAGCAGTCATGATTTCAACAAGTTTGTCCCACACAAAAAATCCTCCAATCACTAGAACTCATAATCAACCGCGACGCGTTTTTCTGCAACTTGTTTAACAAAAGCGAAGACTTGTAAATGATCAGGATGGTTTTGGTAAGTATTTAAATCATCAAGGTTATTAAAAGTAACCGTTAAGGCAATATCATAATCATTTACTGGTAGTATATTAATTCCTACCTCTAATGATTGGATTTCCTTTATTTTATGTGGTAATGCTTCTAATCTTTTCTTCATTTCTAAAGCTTGTTCTTTATCTTTCAGTTTCCAAATCACAATATGTTTAATCATTTCATCATTTTCCTTTCTCATATACTACAACATGTAATTATAAGCGAAATATGATATAATTGCAATATTAAATAAGATAAGTGAGGATGCTTATGAGAGTAATTGAGACAAGGGATTTATTTAAACATTATTATGATAATGAAATTATAACAGAAGTTTTACGGGGAATAAACCTCTGTATTGAAACGGGAGAATTTGTTTCGATTGTCGGTCCTTCAGGAAGCGGTAAAACAACACTTCTGTATGTTTTAAGTGGATTAGAAGCAAAGACAAAGGGTAGTATTAAGCTTTTTGGGAAGGAAATTGAAGAATATTCAGACAAATAGTTATCTAATCTCAAACAAAATAAAATTGGTTTTATTTTTCAATTCTATAATCTCTTACCCAATCTCACCGTTTACGATAACATTCTCCTTGCCCAAGTATTAGCCAACAACCAAAACAACGAGCGGATCGAGGAGTTACTCCATTATGTTGGACTTGCTAATTACCGTGACTATTATCCTAATCAATTATCAGGTGGGATGCAACAAAGAGTCGCAATTGCGAGAGCTTTAGTTAATGACTCAATGGTAATCTTTGCGGATGAACCGACAGGCAATCTCGATATCAAGAATAGTCTAGCGATTATGGAACTCTTTCAAAAACTTAATCAGGAATTACATAAAACCATTGTTCTTGTTACCCATAATGAAGATTTAATCAAATATGGCACCCGTTATTTACGATTAGTTGATGGGGTTATCATAAATGATGAAATCATCAATAAGTAAATTTGCCTTTTTATTTAAATTAGCGATTCAAAACATCCTCCATAATCGTTTACGTAGCATCATTATCTTTATCACCTTCATCATCATCTCCATACTATCTTTACTAACATTTGTGACGAAACCCTTATTAAACTACTACATTTACCAAGTGACTTACGCTAAATATGCTGATATCGATATTATCCTGTCTGTTGATGATCAAAGTAACACTCGCTTTTTCTCAATAAGGGATTTATAAAATCGTTTTGACCTTGAAAATGACTTTAATTATGTCGCTCCCTTTTTTGAATTCACTACTATGATTGAAACCAACACCGATTACACCTATGTTAATCTCTACGCTTCATCTTTATCTGATTTAAATAAAATCTTAGTTATTAAACCAACAATACAAACACTAAAAGAAAATGAACTTATTATCACCAATCCTTAAGTGAAAAATATAATATCAACATCAATGATTCGATAACGCTTCTGATTGGTAGAGAAAAACTTTTATTTAAGGTTACTGAGATTCTTCCTGATAATAATCTTTTTAGTAATCTAAGTGTTTTCATCGATAAAAATAATAATGCGCAAATCTTCTTAAATACTTTAGGTTTAGGGGCTCTTCCACCAATTGTTTTCTAAAACATCTATAATCGCGTTTATTTCAGTTTACAAGATAAACATGATAAAGCAGATATTATAACCCAAATTGAAACCTTGTATCCTCAACAAATTGTCAAAGCAACCGTAAATCAACAATATATTGAGGATACCGTAGTCAAGTATGGTTCGTTAACCTTTCTTATCATGACCTTGATTTTATTTATCGTCTTACTACTATTACAATCTACTTTTTCCCTTGTCTTTGAAGACAGAAAACAGCAAATCGCTGTAATCGATATCTTAGGAGGAAGAAAAAGTTTTACCTTACTTTCATTACTTGTAGAGTTTTTAAAGTATTATCTACCTAGTTTCTTTATTAGTATTTTTCTTACAAATGTAGTTATTAATACTGGTTTAAAATATGTTGGTACAAATATCACTTATCAACTGCATATAAATAATATAATAACTGGCTTATGTTTAAGTTTTTGTGTGATTCTCTTAATAGAAATCTATAATTACTTAAAAATTTCTCGTTCCTCCTTGATTAAACTGAGTAAAGTTAATTATTCCTTTAGCCTAAGTAGCACTAAATTTACATTTGGCATATTTAGTTTAAGTATCATTGTTTTTATCCTAAATCATTCATTTCTAAAACATGTTATTGATATAAAGATCTATTACTTGCTTAATACTTTAATTGCGTTTATTGTCGCAATTGTTTTCCTCACTTGTTAATTTTTCTAATTAAATATATTTTCAATAGATTAAATATTAAAAATTTATTTACGTTAATCTCCCTCAATAATCTATCATTAAATAAAATAACTAAGCAAATCATAAACCTTATGACCATGAGTTTTCTCATTATCATCATGTTGATTGGATTGAATGAATATATCGTAACTACCACCAAAACCATTAGAAACATAATCACCATTGATTACGCTTTGACAAATATTACTTTAAACTATGAAAAAACATATCAAGAGTTACAAAATCACCATCTCATCAAAGAAGTAAGTAAGGCTTATCTGTTCACCGATACTTATATCAAAGAGTTAGATGCTATCTCTAACTACAATATCTCCTCGGATTCTGATAAAATAACGCATTATTTTAATATTGATATCAATAATGAGACGTTAGAAAAAGTGAAATCCTTGGACACTTATTATGTAATCCTTCCCATCAAATATCATTATCTAAACAAGTTAAACATTGATGATAAAGTTACACTAACACTTAACAAAGATTATCCCAATCTAGAGTTTACTGTGGCAGGATTTTATGAATCGCAAATTACAGAAATTATTTTCACTAATCTCTATTACTTACAAAACAACCATACTATCTTTCCTAATGCGATTATCTTAAATGCTTATGATAAGGAAAATGTAAAAAGATTTCTTATCGAAACATACGCCAAAGAAATGTATTACATCATTTATTTTCATGAACTCGTAGAAAACGATTTACAATTGATGGTTAACCTTAATAGTTATTTCACTTATTTAATCTTAATTCTCATCACAAGTTTCCTTATCACCATCTTAAATAATGCCCTTTTAGAATTTACTAATTCAAAAATATTTTAGCTAGGTTAAGAGTATTAGGTATTTCCATAAAGAAACTATTATCTCTATTAATTTCTGAAAAAGTTATTCAATTCATTTTTACAATAGTTTCCTTATTAGCCATAATTAATACTGTTAAAGAAAGTTTACCATTTTTACTCCTCTTCTACGGTACATATCAAATTTTTGATTTTACCATCAAAAGTATCTAAATTGGTATCAGCATAAGTTTTGTTACGTATGGCGTGAGTTATCTAGTATACTTTCACAGAGTGAAAAACACGAATTTTGTCGACATTATTAAAATATTCTAAGAGTTTGTGAAGAATAAATTAATTGATTATTATTGGTAATTATTATAAAATAGTCTTAATCTAAAGAAAGCATCATAAGAAATATAAAACGAGAGGAGAAAGTTAGTTGCTTAAAAGGTTTTTATAATTAGGTATTATTCTGACAATTCTTTTTACCTTTGCAGGTTGTCAATTATTTAAGAGTTAAACCACAACTAAGGACACTACAACAACACAGATAACAACGACTACTAATCAAACAACAACCACGCAACAACCAGTCATAATAGATGCACCAACAAATGTACAAATATCCTACGATATCGTCAGTTAGAGTCCTGTTTCTAATGCAGAAGAATACCTAGTAATTGTGAATAACAGCAGCTCCTATCGTACCGAAGCAACTAGTTTTGACTTAGCAAAACTCCAATTACCTGAAGGTAGTTATACTATCGCAATTAAAGCAGTAAAAGGTTCTACGCAAAGCCAACCATCCACTACTGTAACTTATGTGTTAAATCGAGTTGAACGTAAAGCACATTTGATAGAGAGAATTCTACCTATTTTCGATCCAAGTTATACACCTGATATGAATGTAGGTTATTTTGATGATCTATATGAATATGCCAACTATCTAAAAATCCTAACGATAGTTGAATCTTATGTTGATGTAGTTGTAGAATCAAAAGTAAACTTCAATGATTCCATCGAAGTAGTTGAAATATTGTTCAATATGTTTAAGGTACCTCCAAAAGATTTCACCCAACTTCAAACAGCTATCAATGAGGTTTTCGCCTTTGGTTTTACTACTAATGATTTGGCATCTCTATTAGTTAACTTTTATTACAACTTAGGTAATAACCAAGTTGCGAGTTACGATAGGTTAATTACCAAATATGAATCTGACCTAAAATTTTTTGACCAACAGGTCCAATATTTCCTAAACACTTTAGAAAATAGTATAATATATAACAAAATAAGCACCTATGTATCACCATACTCCGCAGAACGTATTATCTATAATTTGGTTAGTGGTAAATTTGACCCCAATACAATTAGATCTATTTTTGATAACATCTCTTTCCATATTCTCTTTAATAATGGTAATATGGATAATTATGAGTATCTATATTATTATGAAAATGATGATAGCGAGCTTTTACGAGATATTGAAGAAGTACTTCTAGAAACTTTCTATTCAGCATATGGTGCCAATGACTTAGATTTTATCTATAATATTTACAATTTACAAGATTTATGGAACGCAATACATTTTGGTCGTCAAGTTTACGTATTAAATAAAGTATTAGAAAACAACTATATGCAAAAAGAAGTTATTGAAACAACACTAAACTTAATTGACACCGATAAAGATGCGGTTATCGCTGCCGTTGAAGTAGTCGTTAATTATGCAGTTGCTATCTTTAACAGTTTTGATGCGGATTTAGTAAATTCAATCATTATAGCGATTGATGAAGGATTAGCTAATCCAAACGAAATCTTTATTATTAAAGATGAGTTAGTCCATATTTTCTTAAATTCACTACCTACTATCGAAGAATTTGAAACCTTCTATAGACTTATTAATGTACTTGCTTTAATGGCATTTGATGTCGATAATTTCTTAAGTGAAGACTTCATCAATGATTTTGCGACATTAACCTATTATGTTTCTAAATTAGAACTACAATTATTATTAGAAATAGATTTAGAAACCTTTGCGACAATCACAGATTTAGTCCAAAACATAACAACATATGAATGTTATGAGGATGAAGATGATTACTATTGTTACAGTAAGATTAACCCAGAAACTGTTATTGATATCATTCTCGTAGTTGATAGTTTCTTAAAAGATTTTGCACTAAAATATAATGCTGATATAAGTCAACTCGAAGGTATTCTTGCTAGTGATTTTGAAGAACGCATCCTCAATGTTATTTATAAGTTCGCTAGATATTACATAGAATCTTTAGATGAAAGTGAAAATATCGAAAATCTAATAACTGAGTTAGACATCCTATTTGCTGACCTTCCATATTATATAGATGCAATTAAACTCTTAATTGATTTAGGCTATGATTCTTATGAACAATTCATAAGTACCGAGGGTAAAATTCTAATTGATTATTATCAACTTGTGGATACTTTAATGAATGATGGATTATATCTAGAACATATAGTGAACTATATTAATACACTTATCAAAGATCTTAATATTTATAATAAAGCTATCATTGAAAACCTATCTGAAGAAGAACTTACTATTCTAACTAAAGCTATTAGTAAGTATTATAAAACTTCTACCCTCCGTTTTGTAACCGAAAATCTGCAAGAGATAAATGCTCTCCTCGATAGCATTATTGAAAACACGACCCCATACATTGTTAATGTATTAAATGAATTAATCAAGATAGAAGGATCCGTTATGGATAACCTCAGTGAACAAGGAATCTCATTTGATCTAGGTACTGATCCATATCTCACATTAGAAGATGATGTTATTATTGATGTTATTAAAGTCCTATCACTCACATTCACTGAAGATCAAGAAGAATCATTATTGAACGCCCTAGCAGACTTCTACACAAATGATTTAACTGCGGAAGAAATTAAAGAAGTATTTGGTTTAGACGTGATAATTACACAAGAGGAGTTCCTTGGTATATTCATAGGTAATATTGTGGCGATTCATGAAATCGCATCCTTTGACTTTAACAATCTTACTCCTGAACAATATGAAATTTATTGGAATTTCTTGGAAAACCTCTACTTTCTTCGAGTTAATTAATTGAAATCAAATAGTTAAAAGGAGTTATACTTTTTCAGTATAACTCCTTTTAGTTTTCCTTGTTAATATGAAACTTCTTGTTTTGGTTTAATCAGTTTGAATAATAATTTCGATAATTCTTTTAAAATAAATGGTACTAACGCAAGACCAATAACTAATAACCAATGAGGTAATGAAAGACTTTGTACTTCAAAAGCTTTCGCAAACACAGGTACTACAATTACAATAACCTGAAGTAGGAGTCCGATTAGAATAGATGCAATTAATAGTTTATTTTTAAACAAGCCTACTTGAAATACTAGTTTATTAAAGTTACGCATAGATAATGAATAGAATAGTTGTGAGCATGCAAGGACAATGAATGCCATTGTACGCGCATACACTTCGATGCTTTCTTTAACTGCATCATCTGTGACTGAGAAATAATCCTTTGAATATAGTCCATAATAAAACGCAAATAACGTTAGTAAACCTATTAAGGTACCACCAATTAATACTCTTAACCAAGCCCCATGCGCGAAGAAACTTTCTTTAGGACTACGAGGTTTCTGTTTCATGATGTCCTTATCACCTGGATCTATACCTAACGCAATCGCTGGCAGGGCATCAGTAATTAGATTAACCCAAAGAATCTGGGTTGCGACTAATGGCACTGGCCAGTTTAAGATAATCGCAAAGAATACCGCAAATACTTCTCCTAAGTTACATGATAAGAGAAAATTAACAGCTTTCTTAATGTTATTGTAAATGTTACGACCTTCCTCTACAGCATGTACAATTGTAGTAAAATTATCATCTGTTAAAATCATATCACTAGCACCTTTAGAAACATCGGTACCAGTAATGCCCATAGCCACACCAATATCCGCAAACTTAAGAGAAGGAGCATCATTAACCCCGTCACCAGTCATCGAAACAATGTTTCCTTGTTTTTTAAAGGCCTTGATAATCTTCACTTTATGTTCTGGTGACACCCGCGCAAATACGCGATATTTGTTGATGTTTTGTGCAAACTCTTCCTCAGACAGTTCGTCAATTTCTACCCCAGTTATACATTGATCAATATTATCCGCCATGCCTAATTCTTTCGCAATCGCAAAAGCAGTGTTTTTATGGTCTCCTGTAATCATAATTGGTGTAATACCTGCTTTTTTACATTCAGCGATGGAGTCTTTAACTTCTAATCGTGGTGGGTCAATCATCCCGACAAAGCCAATAAGGATTAACTCTTTTTCCATCTCTTCAGATGTAATAATAGTATCGACATCTTTGTAAGCACAACCTAATACACGCAAGGCATTACTCGACATTTCCTCCGCAATTTCTAGACATTCCTTTTTAATGTCTTCTGTTAAAGGTATAATTTCCCCATTACGTAAAATATGAGTACATATATTCAGAAGATTATCGAGCGCACCTTTAGTATGAACACGATAATGGTTCGCTTCTTTATTTAAAGTGGACATCATCTTTCTGATCGAGTCAAAAGGACGTTCACCCACCCGTGGATAGGTTTTGTCTAAGTCGTTTTTGTGTAAACCAAACTTTTCACCTAATACAAGCAAAGCAACTTCTGTAGGATCACCCGTAGCCTTTCCATTATTGTAGGTTGCATCTGTACAAAGTACCATGGTTTTTATTAAGGTTTCTTCTACATCAGTGTTTATATTTTGATTAGTTTCGTGGCCGATATCCCTTAGATCATCTAGAGTATACATTTTGACTACTGTCATTTTATTTTGGGTCAATGTACCTGTTTTATCAGAACAGATAATGTTGACACAACCTAATGTTTCTACTGCAGGGAGTCTTTTGACAATCGCATTAATTTTTGACATTCGCTGTACACCTAAGGCAAGGACAATCGCTACGATGGCTGCTAAACCCTCAGGAACCGCTGCAACTGCCAAACTAATTGCGGTTTTAAACATTTCCAGTGCATCACGCTGTTGAATTAACGAAACGATAAATATTAAAGCACAGATGCCAAGGGCAGCAATCCCGAGGATTTTTCCTAATTCCTGAAGCCTAATTTGAAGGGGGGTCATTTCTTCCTCATCTTGTTCGAGGATGTTGGCAATCTTACCAATTTCGGTATTCATTCCCGTTCCGACCGCTACCGCTATCCCGCGACCATAAGTAGCCATGGTTGACATAAATGCCATATTAGCCTGGTCACCAATAGGAATCTTTTCATCATCGAATACTAACTCAGCATGCTTTTCAACAGGTACAGATTCTCCAGTTAAGGCAGATTCTTCAATTTGCAAGTTTACTGTTTCAATTAACCGCAAATCACAAGGGATATAGCGCCCTGCATCGATAATAACGATATCTCCAGGAACAATCAATTCAGAACTGATTTCTTTTATTTGCCCATCTCGCTTTACTAATGATTTGGGAGTAGTTAATTTCTTAAGTGCTTCAATTGCCTTTTCAGCCTTATACTCTTGAACAACACCAATCACCGCATTTAAAATTACAACTATAATGATGATGATAGCCTCGGTATAATCACCAATAATAAGCGTAATTAAGGTGGCTGCAAGTAGCACATAGATAAGATAATCGTTAAGTTGCGACAAAAATAAAGACAGGATACTTTTCTTGGGTTTTTCTTTTAACTTGTTTTCACCATACTCTTGTAATCTCCTATTTGCTTCGTCTTCTGTCAAACCAGTTTCAACATTAACATTTAACTCCTTTAATACTTCTTCCGTAGACTTTAAATACCACATATTTAAGTAAACCTCCACTTATTTGGGGGTACAAAAAAACCTCCAAAATAATGGATTGTCCCCCATTATTTTGAAGGTCTCGTTTCCAAGGTTAGACTTGGTTAATTAACCGGGTGGTTCTCACCGTGATGACGGCTAATTAATCAAAACTACTCCCCTTCTTACGATTTATTATATGATAATTTTAATATTTTTACAATAAATATCTTAATATATATTTATTCACCAATGATTTTAATTAGTACCCTTTTTGGACGTTTACCATCAAATTCACCATAAAAGATTTGTTCCCAAGGTCCTAAATCTAAGCACCCATTGGTGATGGCAACTATAACTTCCCGTCCCATTATCGTCCGTTTTAAATGCGCATCTGCATTATCTTCATACGTATTATGCTCATATTGATTATATGGTTTCTCAGGTGCTAGTTTTTCTAAGAAACGTTCAAAATCACGATGTAGGCCAACTTCATCATCATTGATAAAGACGCTAGCGGTAATATGCATCGCATTAACTAGTACCAATCCCTCTTTAATCCCACTTGTGGTCACACATTCTTCTACTTCTTTAGTTATATTGATAAAAGCACGTCGGGTAGGAGTATTAAACCATAGTTCCTTGCGATAAGATTTCACCTTCTCACCTCTTATAAGTGAAGCGTTTATCATAAGCATCTTTTAGTCGCGATAATGCTTGTTCAAGTGTTGAACGATGACAAGCAATATTTAAA
>JAAZCR010000042.1 GCA_012513195.1 Bacilli bacterium
ATATTAAAAACCTTATTCCATAGTTTGTCACTGACTGGATAACTGCTTTTTGCTTATCATCAGTTATTTTAGATACATTATTTTTAACCAGATTAAAAGATAATAAACTGGTCATTGCACCTAAGAAGTAACTTAATGGAAATTGATACCAGTGTAAATGGTCAAAAAAAATAATATTAATTAATGTTAAAATAACAGAAATAACCGCAATAATTAACCACGATAATCTAATAATTCTTTGATATACTGCATACATTTCATTCATAATATCACCTATTTACGGGAGTTGATATCTTTAAATAAATTGCGGAAACTTGCGGCTATTCCTAATAAAATAAATAAAATAATAAATAATGGTTTGGTATTTAGTTTATTATCGAGTAATAGTCCTAAAAATAGTCCTAATCCAATTGAAACTAGCACTGTTACGAAAAAATTAATGATGATACTATAATCTTTTGAAAATTCTCTTAAAGGAAAATTTCTCTCTTCCTTTTTTTCGATATATTTTTCTCGTAATTCTTCATATGAATATTTTGGTTTATTATTTTTGTCATCATTCATGCGTATCACTCAATTAATTTTTCTTAAACTGATAAGTCGAAATAGATGATCTATTTCGACTTTATGAACCAATATCAAGAGAAAATCACTTGGTTCCGAATATACGATCTCCTGCATCTCCTAATCCTGGTACAATATATCCTTTATCATTTAAATGATCATCTAAGGCCGCAATATAAATTGGTACATCAGGATGTGCTTCTCTTAAACGTTTAACACCTTCAGGTGCAGCTACTAAACACACAAATTTGAAATTTTTGCCACCCCGTTTTTTAATTAAGCTAATCGCACTAACTGCCCTTCCTCCTGTTGCTAACATAGGGTCTACAACAATGATCAATCGGTCTTCCAATTTATTTGGAAATTTTGCGAAATACTCAACAGGTTCTAGCGTCTCTTCATTGCGATATAACCCAATGTGTCCAACCCGTGCGGAAGGAATTAATTGTAAGATACCTTCAACCATCCCTAAACCAGCGCGTAAAATAGGACACACACATAATTTCTCACCCGCAAGTTGCTTCGTCTTCAATTTGGCTAGTGGTGTTTCTATTTCAACATCTTCTAGTTCCAAATCGCGAGTAATTTCGTATACCATTAGACCACCGATTTCGTTGACGATTCGCCGAAACTCATTAGTTCCCGTATTCTTATTACGAATTTGGGTTAACTTGTGGACAATTAAAGGGTGGTCTATAACGATAACCTTGGGATCATCAATAATGCGCATCTCTGTACTCCTTTCGTTAATAACACCACCCTACATTCTACCAAAATATATTAATAATTTCTAGAATTTTATACATTATTTTACTATAAATTTAAGTTTGGATATAATGGATATTTTTCAGCAAGTACTCTGACTCTTGCTTTTTGTTTAGCTAAGTTATTGTTTTCGTCTTTGTACTTGAGGGTTTCATAGATAATATCCGCAATCTCTTCCATATCTGTTGCTGTAAATCCTCTTGTAGTAAGGGCTGCAGTACCGATACGAATACCACTGGTGATGAATGGTTTTTCTTCATCAAATGGTATCATATTCTTGTTTGTAGTAATACCAGCAACATCGAGAAGGTGTTCTGCATCTTTACCTGTAAGTTTATAGTTAGTTTTTACATCAACAAGAATCATATGATTATCAGTACCACCAGATACTAAACGGAAGCCTTTTTGTTTCAATGCTTCGCCTAATACATAAGCATTATTCTTAACATTCTTCATATATTCTTTAAATTCAGGTTGTAACGCTTCATAGAAACTGACTGCTTTAGCCGCAATAATATGCATTAAAGGTCCACCTTGCATACCTGGGAACACATTACGGTCTAAGTCTTTCGCATATTTTTCTTTACTTAAAATGATACCACCACGTGGACCACGTAATGTCTTGTGTGTTGTTGAAGTCACAATATCTGCATATGGTACAGGGCTCATATGTAACCCCGCTGCAACCAATCCTGCGATATGCGCCATATCAACCATGAAATACGCGCCCACTTCATCCGCTATTTCTTTGAACTTCTGGAAATTTATTTCCCGTGGATAAGCACTAGCACCCGCAACAATTAACTTTGGTTTTGTTTTATGCGCAATCTCGCGGACATTTTCATAATCAATTGTTTCAGTTTCTTTTGATACCCCATAACTCACGAAGTTATAACTCTTACCTGAAAAGTTTAATGGGTGTCCATGCGTTAAGTGCCCACCATGGGCCAAATCCATTCCTAATACTGTATCGCCATGTTCGAGAAGGGTCATATAAGCCCCCATGTTAGCTTGACTACCAGAGTGTGGTTGGACATTCGCATGTTCCGCCCCAAATAATTGTTTTAATCTTTCTTTGGCTAAGTCCTCCACGACATCAACGTTACAACATCCCCCATAATAACGTTTACCAGGATATCCTTCAGCATACTTATTGGTAAGGATTGACCCTTGTGCTTCGAGTACTGCCATGGAGACAAAGTTTTCTGATGCAATCATTTCTAAGTTGTTGCGTTGGCGATCCAATTCCTTTTTTAAACTTTCATAAATAAGCGGATCTGTTTGTGCTAAATAACTCATACTTTACCCTCCAAATAATTAAATATATATAGTCATAAAAAAACGCATATAGCGTTTAATTATGCGTTGTTAATTAACTTTTATAAATATTCTTACCATTAATTTGTGAAAAAAATAATTCTCTATACTTATTATATCAAGGATAGACCTAAAGTCAATGAAATATTAGGAATATAAATTAGAGGAATAATCAATGATAAAAAGAAAAATCTCTCGTGATTTACCTTTTCTTACAATTTTTTTAATTGTCGTTTTGTATTATTCATGATAGAATCATTTTGAACACAATTATAGGAGGAATGGTTATGAACTTAGTTCCAACCGTCATTGAGCAAACTGGTCGTGGTGAACGAGCTTATGATATTTATTCCCGCTTACTTAAGGATCGCATCATTTTATTAAGTGGTGAAATAACAGATGAAAGCGCAAGTAGTATTATCGCCCAACTATTATTCTTGGCTAGTGAAGATCCTGATAAAGATATTCATCTTTATATTAATAGTCCTGGTGGTGTGATTACAGCGGGAATGGGTATTTTCGATACAATGGAGTACATCAAGCCCGATGTCTGCACCATATGCGTTGGTATGGCTGCCTCGATGGCTGCTTTTATCCTCGCCTGTGGGGCTAAAGGCAAACGTTACGCCCTACCTAATAGCGAAATAATGATCCATCAACCGATTGGTGGTGTTCAAGGGCAAGCAACTGATATGAAAATCGCTGCTGAGCGGATTATTCGAACCAGAGCACGTATAAACAAAATTCTCGCTGAACGAACCAACAAACCCTTGTCGGTAATTGAACACGACACGGAACGGGATTACTTCATGTTCGCTGAAGAAGCGTTAGAATACGGTATAATCGACAAAATTATCACTAAGAAGCCATAAAAAAACACATCAGATTGTTCTGATGTGTTTTTGTTTTCCTATACTGTTATTTTAAAGGTTACTCTATTTAAAATTTCAATGTTGTTCGCATTCATATCATAATATTTCATAGCCCATCTTACATAATATACTTGAGTAACATATTTACCTAATTGATAAAGATTTAACCCGATAAACCCATATACAATTCCTTTAATAATACGAGCTCTGGAAATAAAGATTTTTCCTAAGTAAATATATTTATCAAGTTGTAAATCAGGCAAGAGATTAAATTCAATTAACAGTATTACAAGGACAAATAAGGCAATGTAGATTAAGTACTTAACTATATGATATAAATTTTGCTTAATACTTATCCACCGTTGTAATGGTTTAATATTGATAAGTCCTTTTTTATAAGCCATAACAAGTGCGGTTAAAATTTTCCGATTATATTTACGCATTTAAATTTCCTCCACTTCTTAATCTATTCTAACATAGTGGAGGGTAAATGTTAATGTTAAGAAAAAATTACCACGTATAACTCATTATTTCACTAACTTACCACTATTAAGATTAGGGCTTAAAGCTAGAATATTAGTATCATAAGAATAGATTTTCGCATTCTTTATTCGGTAATTATCAAACGCAATTTTAATTAATTTATCAATTAAGTCAGAGTAGGATAATCCTTTATCCTTCCATAAATAAAATGCTAGGGACCCGGGAATCGTGTTAATTTCATTCAAATATAATTCATCATTAACTTCATCATATAAATAATCGATACGAACTACTCCTGAGGTACCTAAGATTTCAGATACTCGTAAAGAGATATCAGTAATTTGATTCTTCAACTCAGGATTTATCTTGGCTGGCAATTCTCTACAAGTACTTTCCATTCCTTTAGAAGATTTTGAACGCAGATATTTATCGGTATAACTCAAGATATCGTCAAACTGAAAGACTCTTTCAATTTCCGAAGTTGTGTATTCTCCCGGTCTACCTAATACTGCACAATTTAATTCTATGAGATTTTGCACAACTGTCTCAACAATAACTTCTGTATCATATTGAAGACTTGTAAGTATAGCTTCAACTAATTCTTCTCTATTTGTACATTTCTTAATACCCACACTAGAACCTAAATGCGCTGGCTTAACAATTAAAGGCATGCCTAGTTTTTCACATTCAGAGATAATCCGTTGTTCATCCTGATAAAACTCATGTTCATAGAAGGCAAAATAGGGAACTATAGGAATATTATAATTACTTAATAAAACCTTTAACTTCCATTTGTTTTGATTAAGTGCTGAGGGTAAAATTGTGCTCCCAACATAGGGGATATTTAATAACTCACAGTATCCAGATAGTGTCCCATCTTCACATTGAGCCCCATGTACGATTAAAAATATCACATCAAGATCAGCTAGTTTTTTAAGTTTGTTTTTTGTTATTATCAAGAGTTCATGTTTATTTTGATTAGGACTAATTAGCACTTTTTTAGCTTTTTTCAAATTATCCATATTTTTAAAGAACTCAATATCAGTCATATCCTTATGATGGTAAAAAACATTATCTTTGGATAGATAAATGGGAATTGGCTGATATTTTAGTTTGTTCATATTTTCTATCATCTGTAAAGCGGAAATAATTGAGACTTCATGCTCAACGGATTTTCCTCCAAATAACACACCTACATTGATTTGCATTATTTCACCCCAAATTTATGATTCATTGTATTGATCAGGTAAATCATTTTCCAATAGTACAGTAAAATCACTCTTAAACTTATTTAGAACATGTTTAAACCCATCTTCAAAACTGTTTGTCACATATATTGAAGTCGAAGGATATTGATTATCGAGCAAGGCATTATAAATAGGTTTTGTTTGTTTTTTTCCTACTAATACCACATAATCAGTGCATCGGGCAATTTTTTCACCAATTCGATAATTCATAGTATATTGTTCGTCCCCTAATTCGATTAAACCTGGAGTAATAATGATTCTTTTATTCTTAAACTGATTAAGAATATCTAAGGCATTATTGAACCCTTCATAATTCGCATTAAAAGAGTCATCAATTAAACAATAATTAGGGAATCGTTTTAACTCTAATCGATGTTTCACTGGTTCTAATGTACTTACCGTATGAATAATCTTCCGAACATTAATTTTCAGATAATCCCCTAAAGCGATGGCAGCGAGGATATTACTAATGTTGTGTTTACCTAATAATTTTGTTTTAAATAAATAGCGTTCGCCTTCAGGAAATCTCACTTCAAATGTACTACCAAATTGATCATATTTAATATTCAAAGCATAATAGTCAACATTTTCATGTTCTATTCCGTAAGTTAACACTTTTACATCATTTTTAATCCGATAATTACGAATATAGTAATTATCATAATTTAATATCGCAAGCCCTCCCTTAGGTAGAGACTCAATTAATTCAAATTTGGTCTTAATGATATTAGTGAGATTACCGAAGGTTTCAAGGTGTTGCGGACCAATCGAGGTTATTATCCCAATATCAGGAAAGACTATATGACATAGTTCCTGAATATCACCTATGCGACAAGCCCCCATCTCACATATTAAAAACTCATCAATGTTACGTAACTGTTTATTTATGGTAATACAAAGACCCATAGGGGTATTGTAAGAAGCAGGTGTAACACAAACACTATAGTCTTTTTTTAATATTTCACCAATAATAAATTTTGTTGAAGTTTTTCCAAAACTACCAGTAATCCCTATAACCTTTAGAGAATTATAACTAAGTATCTTTTGTCTAGCTTTATTAACATAATAATCGTATAAATATCTTTCAATCGGCAATACAAAAAGATGCGCTAAGAAAAACAAATCATATATCACGAAGTTACCGATAATTGAAATAGCGAGGAAAGTATTTTCTAATGAGTACTTAGTTGGCAACAGATAAATACATCCCCAAGTAGATACAACAAGAACGGCCAAGAAAACTAAGATTAATCTAATCATTCTACTCGTGAGCTTAAGTTTTTTCTTTTCTTGTCTGAAGTGAATAAAGAGTAAAGACAATACCATTAAAACACCTTGAGGATAAACTAAGGGATTATTGATATCATATAGTAATAAGACTATGGAGATTAATGATAGAAGCGAAGGAATAATAATCCGCTTATTAGTTCTGTTCTTACATAGCCATTTAATATACTTTCGTAATTCATAATGATTAAGTTGAAAAATATAGATACAATATAAATACCTAATCACAAAAACATAAATAAATCCTAAAGAAATTAGGAGTTTAAGAATCATCTACATCCCCTCACTTATCTTCATTAAAGAAGACAGCCAATACTCGCAAAAAATAGGGAAGATTATCGAGATAAGAGAAATGCCCTCCTCCTTTAATCTCCACTACACCAGCATCTGGGATTAACTCTCTCATAATATAAGCATCTTTAAGTGGAGTTACATAATCGTTAGTACCCCACACCAAGAGCGTGGGACATTTTATTTTTGGTAAATCATTGCGCAAATCTTCATTAACGACTCGCACCAATACTTGTTTCATTAAATCATCAGCTTGTTTATAATCATTAGATCCAAACTTGCTTAATACCCTATCTTTATACTTCTTTAATAGTGGTAGTGAGAAAAACCGCCTTAAAAATTTAAAGGTATACACTTTAACGTGATAAGATAAAGGTTTTCTATGGACTATACCAGCGGAATCGACTAATACCAACTTTTTAACTTCATTAAATAAAGAGGTATATTTAATCGCAACTCTCCCACCAAAAGAGTGGCCAATAATGATTGGTGTTTGAATGCCAAGTTCATCAATAATTCCTTTTAGTACTTCGGCGTAATCCGCAGTGTTAAAAGGGTAATTAGGTTTATCACTTAACCCAAATCCTGGTAAATCTACGCTATAGACTGTGAAACTCTTTTCTAAAAAGGTACGGACTTCTTGAAAAGAATGTGAACTTTGTCCCCATCCATGTAAAAGCAGCACTGCTTGTTTACCTTCACCTGATTTATCTACATAAACATTAATCCCCTTAACTTTAACCATCAATTACATCACTTCCTTACTTCAGTATATTCACCATATCAGGATTTTTGCCTAATAAAACAAAAAAGGTAAGGATTTATCAAAACAAATTAGATAAATCCTTACCTTAATTTAATATTTATATATTATTCAATACTCTTAATCACGTTAATAATTTCAGTAACGTATTTTTCACATAATTCTTCTGTTTCCGCTTCTACCATTACTCTTATCACTGGTTCTTTACCAGATGGTCTTACTAAAATCCGACCATTACCTTCTAATAATGATTCAACTTCACTAATTTTGGCTACTAAAATTTCGGATTCCATGATTTTTTGCTTATCTTTAACTTCTATACTCTTTAATAACTGTGGATAACTCTTAAATCCTTTCACAAGACTAGATAATCTTTCATCTTTTTCAACCATGATATTCACTAATTGAACGGCTGTAAGTAAACCGTCACCAGTAGTACTATAGTCTAAGAGAATAATATGACCTGATTGCTCACCACCAAGATTGTAGCCATTCTTTAACATCTCTTCTAAAACATAGCGGTCGCCAACAGCAGTTTGAACGCTTTTGAGTTCCATTTCCTTTAAAGCTTTATATAAACCTAGGTTGCTCATGACAGTAGTGACGATGGTATCTTGTTTAAGAGTGCCTTTTTCCTTAAAGTGTTTTCCAAAGATGTACATAATCGCATCGCCATCTACAACATTACCTTTTTCATCTACCGCTATAAGACGGTCACCATCACCATCAAAAGCAAGACCAAGATCTACTTCATTATTCATGACAAATCGTTGTAATGTTTCGATATTGGTTGAGCCACAATTAACATTAATATTCGTTCCATTAGGATTGTTGTTAATGAGCAATACTTCAGCGCCTAGATTAGCGAATAGATGGGGAGCTAAGAATGAAGTAGCTCCATTGGCACAATCTATCGCAATTTTCATTCCGTCAAAAGTATTACTGATAGTCTTTTGCAGGTATGTTAAGTATTTATGTTGCCCTTCAAAATAGGAATCAACCACGCCAATCTTATCATTGATTGGTCTTTCTAAATTATCTGGGGCATCGATTAGTTCTTCCATTTCTAGTTCAATATTGTCATTCAATTTATAACCATCAGGTCCAAAGATCTTAATTCCATTATCAGGATATGGGTTATGTGAGGCAGAAATCATGATACCAGCTTGTGCTTCTAATGCTCTGGTTAAATAAGCAACAGCAGGTGTCGAAATTACACCTAAACGCATAACATTTACACCTATAGATAATAAACCAGAAATTATAGCGTACTCCAACAATTCCCCTGAAATTCTTGTATCCCGACCAATTAATACGTTTGGCTTTTCATTATTCTTTTTAAGGACATGACCTAATACTCTACCTAACTTATACGCTAACTCTGGTGTTAGCGTACTGTTGGCTACCCCCCTAATACCATCCGTCCCAAAATACTTTTTCATAATTATTTTCCTCCTCCAAAACAAATGAAGATGATAACTGTGATGATTAATGCGATGATTTTTAAAAAGATATGATTAGTAAAATAAAGATTAAGATGTTCTTCGATAACTTCAATTTTAAATATTCTTCCAATATATTTAGAGGGAATAATAAGAGTAAGCAACATATACAATAAATATATTATGAAAATAAAGGGCATTTTGATTATATTTAATAAATAGTTTAAAGGAGTTTCTTCCATCGTTATCCTCCTATTCCTTACTGGACTTAGTAATAATATATTTATCTAAATACAAACGTAAACTCTCTTTTGTAATTCCATAGTCCAATTTACCATTTAAGGCGACGGATAAATTGCCAGTTTCTTCGGATACAACTATGGTCAAGGCGTCGGTTTTTTCTGATAGCCCCAAAGCTGCACGGTGTCTTGTACCAACTTTAGGTGGAAGATTTTCTTCATTTTTGGTATTAGGTAATACCGCACGGGCACATACGACATGGTCACCCCGAATAATTACTGCTCCGTCATGTACGGGAGTACTAGGAATAAAGATGGTTGTTAAGACCTCACTAGAGACCTTAATTCGATAAGGGGTGGCATCTTTAATAAAGTCCTCTAATGATTCGTTTCGTTCAATCGCAATAAGTGCGCCAATTCTACGTTTTGATAAATATTCTGTGGCTTTCACTAATTCTTCGATAATATAATCCTTACCAGTCTTCTCAACGTTAACCTTCTTAGTAGAACTAGAAACTCGACCAATCCGTTCAAGAACCATCCTTAACTCAGGTGTAATAATTATCGCTAGGAAGATAATCCAATTCTTAATCACTACATCAAATAAAGTAAGCATAATGTCGAGTTTTAAAAGAAACGCAATTACATATAACAACAGGAAATATAATATACCCTTAAAAATATTAATAGCCCGTGAAGATAAAGTAAGAATTCTTAAAATACTATATACAATTAAGAAAATAAAAAAGAAATCCAAGGCCTCTTTTAAAATATTTATAATCATGTATACCACCGCCATTATTCCGTGATGTACTGATTATACCATAAATTGGCAATAGTTAAAATAGCGTTGATGTTTATTACCTATATTTAGTTTAACCAAAACAAAAAGAGGATGCTTAACATCCTCCCTTGGTAATAAATGGTGTCCTGCAGAGGAATCGAACCTCTGACCCTTTGATTAAAAGTCAAATGCTCTACCGACTGAGCTAGCAGGACACATCATGGTGCCGACTACAGGAATTGAACCCGTAACCTACTGATTACGATTCAGTTGCTCTAC
>JAAZCR010000043.1 GCA_012513195.1 Bacilli bacterium
CTACTCAATAGTATTAAATTTAATGTCATATTTAAATGATAAATATGCATTGATTATTATCTCATATAAATCTCGTACCATTTTCGCACGATAAAAAATCCCTAGTCTTTTTCAACTAGGGTAATTTTTTTATAATTAATTTACAATTTTCACAATAATGTACTTCATCAATTTTAGGTGCTATGATATTCTTTTTTGTTAATAATTTGATGAAAGTATCTTCTTTATCTCCAATATTAGAACGCCATTTAGTATTTCTTACCCACAAATGGTATTAAATTTAGCCTACTTTCATCTCATTACCACAATAAGGATAATTCATATAACCTATCCTAGTAATATCATGAAAATGTAATAATAAATAAAAAAGTGGAGATGGCGGGAGTCGAACCCGCGTCCGAAAACACCGACCACTTGACTTTCTACAGGCTTAGACTATCTACTTTTTTTAACTGATAAACCGCCGATAGCCAGGCTTTTTATCAGCGATCCTTAACATCTCTTCTAATGCCCTAAGGAGGCAGGCATTAGCGTAGCCCACTACACTGAACCCTAGTCAACTACGTGGGCAATAGTTGAATAGAGTTGCTACTATTTAATTAAGCAGCGTATCTTAAATTAGCGTTTCCGGTTATTTTAACCTCGACAGTTTAACGTGATGCTTAGCACGGCCTGCTTATCAAGCTCAAGTGCCCCCGTCGAATACGTAACATCCCCATAAAATATATATGAGTATACCCGCATTCAGATTATAACATTTTTAATATAAAAGTCAAGGTTACGGGATTAACGGATACGATTAGCTTGACGATCTCTTAATGCACGTTCAATTTGGCGATTAAAGTCACGTTTCTTAATATCCTCGCGCTTATCATATAATTTTTTCCCTTTGGCCACCGCAACTTCGATCTTCGCATAACCATCCTTAATATAAACTCTTAATGGTATTAACGAATAACCTGTTTGTTGCTGAAGACCATATAATCTACTAATTTCCTTCCGATGTAAGAGTAATTTCCTTACTCGGGTTGGATCATGATTCTTTTTTGTCCCAAAATCATATTGAGCGATATGCATATTATGGATAAATGCTTCACCATTTTCAATACGCACATAGGCTTCTTGAATACTAACTTTTCCTTGTCGTACGGATTTTATTTCTGTACCTTCTAAAACAATTCCTGCTTCATAGGTATCTTCAATAAAATAATCATGGTGTGCTCTTCGATTAGTAGCGATGATTTTTCCCATTCCTTTTGGCATAACATCACACCTTTAATTAGTATTACATATTATTCCCCATAAAGGTGCTAAAATCCCGACATTAACTACCGGGATTTCTAAACTACATGTATCTGCGAACTAGCGCAAGTACAATAAATAAAACTACAGAAATTAAGGTGCCTCGACTCAAGAATAATTCCATTCCACGTTCTTTTTGATTCTTGAAAAGTTCTGTATTAGCACCTGTTAAAGCTTCTCCTAAATCACCTTTCGATTCTTGTAAAGCTACAAACATTATTAAGAATAGTGAATTTATTAGTAAGAGATAATCTACGAAATTCATAGGTGCCTCCTTATTAGTTCATCTTTATATATTATAAACCATTATAGTAATAATGTAAACTTTTTTTAAGAAATAAAGGCACCAAAATTGGTGCCTAATCAACTATTTTCTTAAGTTATATAAAGCTTTTAATCCAGGATATACTGCAGTATCTCCTAAATCATCTTCAATTCTTAATAATTGGTTGTACTTCGCAATTCTATCTGTCCGTGACATTGAACCTGTCTTAATTTGTCCAGCGTTTGTCGCAACAGCGATATCCGCAATAGTTGTATCTTCTGTTTCACCAGAACGATGAGATACAACTGCTGTATAACCTGCTTTTTTCGCCATTTCAATGGCGTCAAATGTTTCAGTTAATGTACCGATTTGATTTACTTTAATTAAAATGGAGTTAGCGACTTTAGATTCAATACCTTTTTGTAAGAACTTAGTATTAGTTACGAATAAATCGTCACCAACTAATTGAACTTTGCCACCTAAACGACGTGTTAATTCTGCCCAACCTTCCCAATCGTTTTCTGCAAGACCATCTTCGATGGAAATGATTGGATATTTCGCAATTAATTGTTCATAGAAACTAATCATGTCTTCATAGGTGTAGTTCAACTGATTTTGTCTTGTCATATTGTAACGTTTTGTTTCTGCATCGTAGAATTCACTAGAAGCACAGTCAAGCGCAATATATACATCTTTTCCTGGTTCATATCCAGCTTTCTTAATTGCTTCAACAATAACTTCAAGCGCTTCGTCTACACCTTTAACTTGAGGTGCAAATCCACCTTCATCACCGACAGCAGTATTATAACCTCTAGCACTTAAAACTTTCTTTAAGTTATGGAATACTTCCGCACCCATTCTCACTGCTTCGCTGAATGTTTTTGCTCCAAATGGCATGATCATGAATTCTTGGAAGTCAACACCGCTATCAGCGTGTTTGCCACCATTGATGATGTTCATCATTGGTACTGGTAATTCCTTCGCATTAAAGCCACCAAGATATAAGTATAATGGTAAACCAACATAATCTGCTGCAGCATGAGCACATGCAATAGATACTGCAAGAATCGCATTAGCACCTAATTTGCTTTTGTTTGGTGTACCATCTAATTCGATCATAATTCTATCGATATCTTTTTGCATTGTAACATCAATACCGATTAATTCAGGTGCGATGATTTCATTCACATTGCGAACAGCTTCTAAAACACCTTTACCTAAGTATCTGTTCTTATCGTTATCTCTTAATTCTACTGCTTCATTTTCTCCTGTAGAAGCACCTGATGGGACAATACCTCTACCGAAAGCACCACTTTCTGTATAAACTTCAACTTCTACAGTTGGGTTACCACGTGAGTCAATTACTTCACGTGCATATATATCCGTAATATATGGCATCTCTTCACAACTCCTTTGATTTACAATATTTTTCACAATTACATTATAACCTATTTTTGGAAAATATCAACGAAATGAATACTGAAAGCGATTACTTGTCCACAAAATGTTGACAATATTATTATCTACTCATTATTTTAATTATATTCTAATTAAATATAATTCACTCTCAATAAAAAAGCGGAATAACCGCTTTTTTATTACTCATTATAAATGATTGTGATCCGATCTTTACCATTAATATCTTTTATAGTTTCATATTGAGAGTTTGGGAAATATCTATTTATTAATTTCTCCAGTTTTTCTCTTTGATTCCAACCATGTTCAAAAGCAATAATACTACGCTTCTTTAAAACTAAATGGGCATCTTTAAGAATACGTTCATAATAAAGCATCCCATCTTTGCCACCATATAATGCTAGATGGGGTTCGTTATTCTTAACTAAATCTTCAACATACTCATCTTCTGGAATATATGGTGGATTAGAAACTAAGATATCATACTTTTTCCCTAATGTAATTAATGGTTCTAATAAATCCCCCAAGTAAAAATTAACATAAGCTCCAAGATTTACCGCATTTTGACGCGCCACATCCAACGCTTTTTCACTAATATCTGTCGCAGTAACCCGCATGTTAGGTTCTTCTAGCGCTAATGAAATCGCAATTGCGCCTGAACCTGTACCAATATCCACCACTTCTACTTCTTGATCGTCAAAATAATCATCATAAGCCATTAAGACATTGGCAACAAGTTCTTCTGTCTCAAAGCGTGGTATTAATACGTCTTTCCCTACCAAAAACTTATAACCATAAAAATATACATAACCCATGATATGCTGAACAGGTATGCCCTTTTCAACATATAACTCTACTCCTTTTTTGAACGCTTCTTCTTTATCTTTATCTACTTCTTCATTCATCATCATAGTAAGTTCATAACTTTCTTTTTGTAAGAAGTGCATAAGGAGTAATCTAATTGCTGATTCTTCCTTATTGAATTCTTGAGCTTTGCGCGTTCCATATTCTAATAATTCCCGAACGGTCATTTAGTTCCCTCATTTCTAGTATTATATTTACAGTATAATCCAATAAGGAAAGATGCGCAAATAAATTTAGGTATTTTTTACGCTAAATTTATGATCAGCTAAGGCACAAAAATCCTTGATAATTTCGATTTCTTTAGGATTATTCGGACGATGATTTGCCCTAAACAAATCGTGTTGCCACTTAGTAAAATCAAGATCTAAGGATTTATGATGATCATAGGCATGAAAGAGATGTTCCCAGGGCTCATAGGTTTGGGTTTAACCCGCAACTATACCTCAACTATATAAATTAATTCTTTCTAAATAAAGAGAAAATCTCTTCAATATTGTTTGTTTAATTAAATAGGGCTATTCGGTATATATTAGAGAACTTTTTAGTATGTTTATAAGTTTTCAGATAATAAATATTGTTGCTAAATTATCGTTATAACACTTAACGAGATAGGTCAATATTTTCTCCAAGAATTATTTGCCTAATCTTTTCTTCACTTTTACATTTGATTACTTTTTCTTTCCAAAGTTAAAATACCCTTAAATTAGATAGTACATTTTTTGAATATCTAATTTAAGGGTATTATGTCATTTCGTCTTATTTATTCAGATTTTCTTCAGTGTTATCCTTTATTTCCTCATTTTGTTCAAAATTATCATTAACATTTGCACCATCATCATGAATAGGCGTATTAGTAACTTTATCTATCCGTAGTTGCATTATATAAGGTTCACTTTTAATCAATACTTGCTCAGGTTCAGTGCTATTATTCAAGGCATTTAACCCTAAAGTTAACGCTAAAACTAGTATCGAAAACACTGTAGTTAACCGCATCCAGTGTTGTTTTAAGTTGCTCCATATATTATACTTTGGTGTAAAAATCTTTTCTAATGTGGTAAACTTTAATGTTGGTGTTACATTAATATCAGCTAATTCCTCGTCAATGATTGACTTTAAATCAGTTAAATCAATCATTCTATCACCTCAAGACTTTCTTTGAGTAATTTACGGGCTCGTGACAATAAACTAGTCACATTACCGACAGTAGTATCAAGGATTTGCGCGATTTCCTGTACCGAAAATCCTTGATAATAATATAATAAACTAACATCTTTATACTTATCAGGTAATCTGAGTACACTCTCAAGTAAGCTTTTCTTTTCCATTTCTATTTCGACATCATTAGTGCTGTTACTAATTTTGTAAATATCTTCAAATTCATAGAAACTAACATTGCGATGCCAATAACTTTTCAACATGTCTTTACAGACATTAATGGCGATTTTCATAATCCAAGTTTTTTCACTGCTTTCTTTACGAAAAGTATTCCATTTATGATAAACCCTAATAAAGACTTCTTGGAAGGCATCTTCAGCTAAATGGCGGTCTTTCAGGTACATATAGGCAATGCGGAGGACGTCATTACCGTAATCTTGGATCAATCGCTCGATCTCTTTTTCAATTGATTCCAAGATGCCACTCCTTTCAAGGATTAGACGAATCTAATCGGTGTTTTATTGCGTTTACTTTAATTATAATAAAAATAAAATGATAATAAAAGGAAAAGTTATCATCCTTTGCAGGTGAAATAACTTTTCCTTTTATTATTACGATAATTTTATTTGTTTAAGCAAAGCTAAATCAGGTAAGGAATTTACGATTATATGGTTATCTGATACGGTAATTAGTTTATTATCTCTGATTATACCTTTCTTTATTTCACTATCGTGGGTAATATCACCAAGGTGAGTTAATTCATCATTAAAATTATATATGGCATAGAAATAACGCGCATTACTTATATGGTCTTCACTAATCCAATACAGTACTGGGAAACCAATAATCTTTTTTGTTTTATCAAGTAATAAAGATTTAGCATCATATAAAACTTCAGAATATACGCTTTGATAATCTTTATAGAGATAGGTTTCCTTATCAAGAATTTTGATTTCGTCAGTGGAACTAACATCATATAAGGAAATGCTTAATCCTTGTGGTTCATCTTTACCATCATATACTAAACCAAATCCAATTATTCTATTGTCACCAACATAAATTAAGTTGGTATTATAACCAGAAAACTCATTAATACTATTGACTTTTAGATTATTAATATTTGTTAAATCGATAATATAGAAAGCATCTTTATTACTAAAGGTATCAACATAAGCACGATCTTTATAAAACAAAGCACTTTGAATCTCTTTACCATCAGTAAAGTTTTCTAGTTTACTTATTACTTTGAGTTTGTCATTAAAAACATATAAGTTTCCTTTATTAGGTAAGGTAGTAATTAGACGAAGTTTACCTTGATATTCATTTAATGCATTCTTATCTAATACATAACCCTTAACCCGGGCTAATCCTGTGATTTGGAGGGAGTGATTATTGATGCGAATGATGATGGAACTTTCGGAATTACCGGTTTCTTCATCAAAGATTTCTTCAGCAATATAGATATTTAAAGGCGATTGATATACCACTTGACCAAGTCCTAAATAACTAATCATGTTACTTTTATCTAGTACATCTACATTGGTTTTAAAAATATTGATAAAATTTTTGGAAAATGTATCTTTAATATAAAAGATTTTATCATAAGAAAGATACTTAACTACTTTGTTTTCTAAATAACTAGGTCGTTTATTAGTTTCTTGCTCAATAATTTGGGAAGTTACTAAATATATTTCCTTATCAATTAGACTTGAAGAAACAAGAACACCATCAACCATTATTTCTTTAAATAAAGAGAAATCCGCTTTATTATAAATATTAATAATGGTATTCTTATCAAGTTCACCTATTACGATAAGTTTATCTTTGGTCTGATAAAGAAATAACGGTGTGGTATGGGGAATAGTAATTTGTTTGATAATATCTAAACCATCTAAAGTAGTCACAATAACCTGATTATTGGAAATACTATAAATATTTTTATCATCACTTATAACTGTATTCACAAAGATAACTCGTTCATCATGTACATTAACAGGGATGATTCTTGAGACTTGGTAATCAAGATCTTTTCTCATTACTTTCGCATTAACATGACTTAATTTCTTAAATTCATTATAAGAATTAAATGTTATGTAAGTAGGTTTTTGCGCATTTAGATAAACATAAGTAGTAGAAATTATAATCATAAGAAATAAGAGGAAAAATTGTAAGAATTGATACTTCCTTTTATGATTGATTTTCCATATTACCAAGATAAAAATTACTACTGAAACTAAATAACCTAGTAACATAAAAATGCCACCTCATAATTATTATGAGGTGACTTTTTTATCTCAATACCAACTAAATATTGGGTTCCTCCGCTAATTGACGTTTTTGATCTTCGGTAATTAAAGCTTCAATGATGGGATCTAATTTACCTTCCATGACGCGGTCTAATTGTTGAATGGTAAAGCCAATGCGATGGTCGGTAACACGGTTTTGGGGATAATTGTATGTTCTGATTTTTTCACTCCGTTCACCAGTACCAATCTTTGATCTTCTAATCGCACCTTCGCGTTCTTCAATTTCTTTTTGTTTCATTTCTAAGAGACGAGCTCTTAATACTTTTAAAGCATTAACTTTATTTTCATGTTGGCTCTTCGCATCTTGGCAAGATACTACTACACCAGTAGGAATGTGGGTGACTCTAACTGCGGAATAGGTAGTATTAACAGATTGTCCACCTGGACCAGATGAACAGAACGTATCGATTCGGACTTCATTCATATTCAGTTCAAAATCAATTTCTTCTGCTTCAGGCATGACGTAAACTGTCGCAACAGAGGTATGAATGCGTCCTTGCGTTTCGGTGATTGGTACCCGTTGTACGCGGTGGGCACCTGATTCATATTTCAGGAAGGAGTAAACGCGATCACCAGAAATCATGAATTGGATTTGGGAATATCCTCCCATTTCACTAGGTTCAGCGTTTAAGAGTTCTACCTTCCAGCCTTTGCTTTCAGCATACTTACAATACATCCGATAGAGGTCACCAGCGAAGATGTTCGCTTCATCACCACCAGCAGCACCACGAATTTCGACGATAACGTTCTTTTCATCGTTAGGGTCCTTTGGTAGTAATAAAATCTTTAATTCCTCTTCCAATTTAGGCAACAAGGGTTTCTTTTCTTCTAGTTCCGCTTCCGCCATTTCGGCAATTTCAGGGTCATCGTCATGGCACATTTCTTTTAAATCGTTTATTTGTTTAACTAAATCTTTATATTCGTTATATTTTTCAACTATCGTTTCTAATGAACGCAGTTCTTTGGATAATTCCGCTAACTTTTTAATATCTGTGGCAATTTTAGGGTCTGCGAGCAATTCATTAATTTTATTATATCGTTGTACCACAGCTTCTAAACGGTCAAACATTCTACTCACTCCTTAGTAAAAATCCAACAATATATTATACAACATTTATTTCAAGACTAAAAGATGCGAATCGCAAGTTCAGGATTATAACGCTTGCCATTAATCGCCTTAATTAAACCAATTATAGACATTACGACAAAATAAACGAGACTCAGGTAAACAAGACTAAAGTTAAGATTCAAATGTATCAAATGTAAGAGCTTATCAATAATGAGTCCTAATATATAAATAACGACTGCTGTAATCAAAACATTAAAATAACTTTGGCAATGATTTCTTGTGAATTGTTTACCTAACAGTAAAAATATAATTGGCACTATTAAAGGTAAATAGCCAAAGGGGTATAAGAAATTGAGGAAACCACTCATTCCTAATAAACCGATAATCCAGACGATGATGGCTAAGGTATTATCGCGTGAACGTGCCATATTATCCCTCCTTTAGGGCAAGTTTAAACATCTCTTTATTTCTAATATATATTTTAAACCAGAGATAAATGACTGTTCCCTTAAATATGGAAGAAATCGTTAAGGCTAACCAAATGCCATTTAAACCATAAAATTTAATAAAGAGGTAAGCTATCGGAATTCGTAAAGCATTAAATGATAAACTAACGATGGATTGAGGAATAGTCTTACCTAAAC
>JAAZCR010000044.1 GCA_012513195.1 Bacilli bacterium
AAAGAATTTCCGTTTGAGGAAGTAGTACCGATTTCTGCTTTAACAGGTGAAAATGTCGATAAGCTCCTTGAAGTAATTAAAAATAAACTTCCTGAAGGACCACGCTATTATCCTCTCGATATGGTAACTGATCATCCTGAACGCTTTATCATCGCTGAGTTAATTAGGGAAAAGGTATTACATAAAACGAGAGAAGAAGTTCCTCATTCGGTTGCAGTAATAATTGATCAATACAAGAAACGGGAAAATAGCGACATTATCGATGTATATGCGACAATTGTTGTCGAACGACCAAGCCAAAAAGCCATCCTAATCGGTAAAGGTGGCCAAATGTTGAAAGAGATTGGAACCTTAGCACGCCTAGATATTGAGAATTTACTAGGCAGCAGAATATATTTAGAACTTTGGGTTAAAGTTATGGAAAATTGGCGCAATCGTATTAATGTCTTAAATCAATTAGGTTATCGCGAGGAGCCTAAATAAGCACCATTTTGATAAATAATTTTGCCGATTTTGCTCATCCTAAAAAATAGAAAATAGGAGAAAGGAAATCGGCAATGAAAAAAGATGCATGGAAAAGATTTATGAAAACCGGTAGCATTAATGATTATTTAGATTATAAGAAGAAGCAACGGAAGTATTTAGAAGAGATGTCCACTGATGTGTATATTACGGGAAGGGATAAAAATGACCGAAATAATCGAAGGGGTAGTCCTAAAGAGTAGTGATTACCAGGAACATAGTAAGATATTACAGGTCTTTTCGAAGGAGCATGGACTGTTGGGGATCTATTTGCGTGGTGCTAGTAATTATAAATCACCTAATTTCGCCTTAGCCCAACCAATCAGCCATGCTTTTTTTACGATTCGTTATACTGAAGGTTTATCAAGTAGTTTTAAAGGAGAAATGATTAATGCTTTTCAAAATTTAAAACTTGATTTTACCAAAAATATCTATGTTTATCATTTGTTTGAGTTATTAATGCGTAATCTCCAACAACACGAATCTCATCCTGATTTATATGAATTATTAATTAAAACTCTATATATTTTGGAAAACAATAAAGAAATGCGTTTGTTAAAACTTCTTACTATTTATTTTGAGATGCAGCTGTTATACCATTTAGGGGTTGGACCAGTAGTGTCAGAATGTGTCGTTTGTGGTGAAAGAACTAATATCGCAAATTTCGACATTCCCCACGGAGGGTTCGTCTGTCTAAATCATCTTGATAAATCACAAAAACGCTATAGTATTAGTACATTAGAGTTATTATATAAGTTACAAAATAATACTTTTGAAGAAATAGTCGCACTTTCTACTGATGTTAAAAACGAAGTTTTAAAAGATTTACGAGAAATCATGACTAATTTCTATTTATATCATCTTAATATGACAACTAATGCGGTTAAATACTTTGAAAAATCTTGACAGTTTACTAATAATTATCTATAATAAATATGATATGTGTATAAACTTTCCCATAGAAATAGAAGGGGAAAATTGAATGATGAATTATAATAATCTTACCATATTTAAATATTTTAAATAGGGTGGAACCGCGAGCTGATTCTCGTCCCTATGCTTCATAGTTTAGTATAGTGATGAGAATTTTTTGTATTTTTAATGTATTTAATGTAGTCGGAGGTATCATATGAATAACAAATTATCAATGGAAAAACTGGTAAGTTTTGCTAAAACACAAGGGTTTGTCTATCAAGGTTCAGAAATTTATGGTGGTTTAGCGAACACTTGGGATTTTGGTCCACTTGGTGTTGAGTTAAAAAACAATATTAAGAAAGCATGGTGGAAAAAGTTTGTACAAGAATCTAAATACAATGTTGGGTTAGATTGTGCAATCTTAATGAACCCAGAAACTTGGATTGCCAGTGGACATGTAGGTGGTTTTAGTGATCCTTTAATGGATTGTAAAGCATGTAACACAAGACATAGAGCAGATCAACTAATTGAAGAAGCAACTAAGGGCGCGGTTAATCCTGCCGGTTGGTCAAATAAAGAAATGGAAGAGTATATTAAACAAAATGGTATTGCTTGTCCAAATTGTGGGAAAAGTGATTTTACTGAAATTCGCAAGTTTGATTTGATGTTTAAAACCCATATAGGGGTTATCGAAAATGATAAATCAGTTGTTTATTTAAGCCCAGAAACCGCTCAAGGTATTTTTGTAAACTTTAAAAATGTCTTAAGAACAACTAGAAAGAAGTTACCATTTGGTATTGCCCAAATCGGTAAATCTTTCCGTAATGAAATTACCCCTGGTAACTTTATCTTTAGAACCCGTGAATTCGAACAAATGGAACTAGAATTTTTCTGTAAACCAGGGGATGATTTAGGCTGGTACGATTATTGGAAGAAGTTCTGTTTTGATTTTGTGATTAGTTTAGGCGTTAATCCAGAAAAATTACGTTTAAGAGAACACAGCCCTGAAGAGTTAAGCCATTATAGTAAGGGCACGAGCGACATTGAATACTTGTTCCCCTTTGGTTGGGGAGAACTTCGGGGTATTGCGGATCGCACTGATTTTGACTTAACAAGACATTCTGAGCATTCAGGCGAACGTTTAGATTATCTCGATCCTGAAACTAATGAACGTTACATCCCTTATTGTATCGAACCAAGTGTTGGGGTAGAACGTCTCTTCTTAACGGTTTTATGTGATAGTTATGAGGAAGAAGTGCTTGAAAACGGCGAAACACGGCAAGTATTACATTTACATCCATTCTTAGCTCCTATCAAGGTTGCAGTGTTACCATTAGTAAAAAAATTAGAAGATAAAGCCTTAGAAATTTATGATGAGTTGCGTAAAGAGTTTATGGCAGATTATGACGTAAGTGGTAATATTGGTCGCCGTTATCGTCGTCAAGATGCGATAGGTACACCATTCTGTGTTACCATTGATTTTGATACTTTAGAAGATGGTACAGTTACGGTTCGGGACCGAGATACTATGGCACAAGAACGCGTTAAGGTATCAGAATTGAAGGAGTATCTAGCAGAACGGATAAAATTCTGATACCCATTTAGGAGGTGGCCGTAATGGCACAAATTCCTAAAGATGTTATCGACCAGATTATTAAAGGTACAGACATCGTAGGGCTTATCTCTAATTATGTTAAACTAGAGAAAAAGGGTAGAAACTATTTTGGTTTATGCCCATTTCATAGTGAAAAAACGCCATCTTTCTCTGTTTCTCCAGAAAAACAGATATTTCGCTGTTTTAGTTGCGGTGAAGCAGGAAATGTCATCAATTTTTTAGCGAAAATTGAAAGTATTTCGTATATTGAAAGTGTTAAACGCCTAGCAAGTAAACTCAACTTAAATATTGAACAATATCTAGGCGATAATATAAATGTTGAGTATCAAAAGTATTATGATTTAAATAAATTTGTCTTAGACTTTTATCGTTTTGCCTTACTTAATACAATAGAAGGTAAAGAAGCGTTAAAATACTTAGAAAATCGCAAAATTACACAAGAAGAAATTAATTATTTCAAGATTGGTCTAGCGCCTGATAGCGTTGATTCTTTGTATCAAGCCTTAAAAGCTAATAACTTCACAGAATTAGCCATGTTAGAACTTGGTGTCGTTACTAAAAGCGATAATAAGTTTTATGATAAATTTAAAAATCGTATTATGTTTCCCATTACGAATGAATTGGGCTATGTGATAGGTTTTAGTGGACGGATTTTTAAGGAATCTGATCTAAAAGAAGCTAAATATATCAATACCCAAGAAACCCCCATTTTTAAAAAAAGTGAAATCCTATATAATCTTGATAACGCGATTAGATTCATTCGGGAGAAAAAACGGGTTTATCTTTTTGAAGGATTTATGGATGTAATTGCTAGCCATCGCGCTGGATTACATAATGCAGTAGCGAGCATGGGGACAGCCTTAACACCTGAACAAGTTAATTTAATGAAAAAGTATACCCGAAATGTGGTTATTTGTTTTGACGGTGATAGTGCTGGTATTGAAGCTACGAAACGTGCGATTGATTTATTCCTTAAGGAACGACTAAATCCAAGTATCGTTACTTTACCAGAAGGTCTTGACCCTGACGAATATATCAATAAGTATGGCAAAGATGCTTATATAGATTATCTTACGAAAAACGAAAAAAGTTATCGTGAATACTTATATGAGTTATATCACCAAGATATTAATATAAGTAATATCGAAAGCATCGAGCAATTCAAACGCAAAGTCTTTCAATTATTGCTTAATGCAACCCCGACAGAACGAGAACTTTTCTTACAGAAGTTAAGTACGGATATCAATGTTAGTATAGAAACACTTAAATTTGATTATGCAAATTATAGTGGATATATTAAACAAGCTGATAAGCCAACTCCTTATGATGTTGTGAATCAACAACGAATGATTCGTACCATCGAACGGAGTAAACCTTCCGAAAAGAAGTTATTAGATACTCAAAAAATCCTTATCTTCTTTGCGTTCAATCATCGAAAATTTGTCCATATCATCAATAATAGAAACTACATTACTTTTAAAGATAAGAATTTCCGACGTATATATCATGATGTAAAAGATTATTATCAGGTTTATGACGAGTTCGATGAAAATGTATTTAGAAGACGCTATGTTAATAGTGATGAATATAATGAGTTTTTTACCAAAGTTTATCAGGAGTATATAAATACTAAAATCGATTACGATGTTAAATATCTAGAACAATGTTTTGCGGTTATTACCAATGATATAATCGCTAGCATGGTGCAACAGTTAAAAGAAGATCTCAAAAAAGCTAATGATCAAAATGATGTTTTAAAAATATCACAAAAGATTGTTGATTACTATAAAATTATTAAAGTTAAAAACTAAGAGGTGGTATTATGAACAATCCCGATTATCAAGCAGTTATCAATGCTTTGATTGATTTGGGCAAGAAACAGGGATATCTTAATAGTGAAGATATTCATGAACAACTTGAACCATTTGATTTAGAACCTGAAGCATTTGAAGATATCCTTGAAACTTTGAGAGCGGAAAATATCGAAATTCGTGACGAAACAGATGAGGATGACGATGAAGATTTAGATATTGATGACCTCGACGAGTTAGAGCCATTAGATGCTGTTGATGAGATTGTTCCAGAATCAGACGATGTCGAATTGGATGACCCTTATTTAGATTTAGATATCGATCTTGAATCTCATTATACTACTGATGATATTTCCTTACCAACCAGCATTAAAATTAATGACCCTGTAAGAATGTATCTCAAAGAAATTGGTAAGGTTGAACTCTTAACACCTGAAGAAGAAATTGATTTAGCAAAAATTATTGAATATGGAAAATATGCAACTGAACAGCTAGAAACAAGAGAAAACTTAACTGAAGATGAAATCTCTCAATTTGAAGAAGCTATTTATCGTGGTGAACAAGCAAAACAACGTTTAGTAGAAGCTAACTTAAGATTAGTTGTTTCAATTGCAAAACGCCATGTCGGTCGTGGTATGTTGTTTTTGGATTTAATTCAAGAAGGTAATATGGGCTTAATGAAAGCCGTTGACAAATACGACTATTCTAAAGGCTTTAAGTTCTCTACTTATGCGACTTGGTGGATTCGTCAAGCAATTACTAGAGCCATCGCTGATCAAGCACGAACCATTCGTATTCCTGTGCATATGGTAGAAACTATTAATAAATTAGTACGTTATCAACGGCAATTAACACAAGAACTAGGTCGGGAACCAACACCAGAAGAAATTGCGGCACGTATGGATACCACTCCTGATAAAGTTAGAGAAATATTAAAGATAAGTCAAGAACCAATTTCCCTCGAATCACCAGTAGGGGAAGAAGATGATTCTAACCTCGGTGATTTCATTGCGGACGAAGATGCTTTGTCACCCGATGAATTTGCGTCCAATGAACTATTAAAGAGAGAATTAAATGAAGTACTTGAAACCTTAACAGATCGGGAAGAACGCGTACTAAGATTACGTTTTGGCCTAGATGATGGACGTACAAGAACGCTTGAAGAAGTCGGTAAGGAGTTTGGTGTGACCCGCGAACGGATTCGTCAAATTGAAGCGAAAGCATTAAGAAAACTCCGTCATCCATCTAGAAGTAAAAAATTAAGAGATTTCATGGAAGATTAATATGAAGATTTCGCAAAGATTATCGCAAATCGCTAAGTTTGTTCATCCTTACCGTGCGATTGTCGATATCGGGACTGATCATGCTTTACTACCAATTTATTTATTACATCAAAATATTATTGACACATGTATTGCGACAGATAATAAAAAAGGTCCATTAAGTAAAGCACGCGACAATTTACAGAAATATCATTTGTTAGATAATGTTCAACTTCGTTTAGGTGATGGTTTAAACCCATTAACGCCAAACGATCAACTTGATTGTATCATTATCGCGGGAATGGGTGGATTACTAATAGTAGATATACTTGATAAAGGTAAGGCTTTACTTAAATATAATAAGCGCTTAATCCTGCAACCTAATCAGCACCTTGAAGAAGTACGTTTATGGTTAAGTAATAACTATTATGAAATTATTGAAGAAACCATAATAAAAGAAGATGGTATTTATTATGAGATTATTTGTGCGGAACGTAGCGATATAATAGTAACTTATAATGAAGTTGAGTTAAAATTTGGACCTAAATTACTTCAAGCAAACAATATGTTGTTCTATGAAAAATGGGACAGTCTACTAAAACTCAAACAAGAGATCATTAATAAAATCCCAGATAATGATGAAAATAGATTTAAACTTCAACAAGAAATTGATTTAATTCAAGAGATTCTGAAAAATAAAAATTGAAGTTAAACTTTTGA
>JAAZCR010000045.1 GCA_012513195.1 Bacilli bacterium
ATACTAAATATTACTTCAAAAAGGGTACAAACCTAAAGGATGAACTATTCTTAAATGGCAATATGAAAGCTTATGATGAATTTGATGGAGATTTAACGGATAGGATTAAAGTTGATTATCATCAGATTGATACTAATCATGTGGGAGAATATGAGGTTACTTTCTCTGTAACAGATAACAATAATAATGAGACAAGGAAAAAATTAAAAGTCTATATTGTGGATAAATTACCTGAATTAATCATGAATCTAAATGATTTAACATTAGAAGTACATAGTCCGTTACCTGACTTTTTTAAAGATTTAATCATTTATGAAGAAGAAGGTGTAAGGGCTAGTATTACGATTGACCATCGTCATTTACGCAATCATGAGTTAGGTATCTATGAAGTTAAGTATACAGCTGAACTCTTTAATATTATCGAGACAAAGTATCAAAGAGTTATCGTTGTTGATACAACGAGTCCCGAAATTAATGGAGTTAAAGAAATTAAAATCAAAGCGGGTACGAAACTAAATCTTTACGAGTATTTTGAAATCAAAGATAATTATGATGTAGCCATCAATGTTATCTTTAAGGGTGACTATGATACTAAGAAATCTGGGACATATAAACTGACTTGTGTTGCGCAAGATAATAGCGGGAATACTAGTGAATACCCCTTCCTATTGATTGTTGAGAAAAACAAAGCAAACATCTGGCTGTGGGTTATTAGTATTATTAGTTCACTTGGTTTATTATCAGGTGGAATATATTATTTATATAAAGAGCGGAAAAACGGATTAAGTAAATAATGGTTTTTCCGCTTTTTATATTTGCGTTTTTTGGTAGGCTTATTTATAATTAGAATGATAGGAAGGTGTAAGTATGCCAGAATTACCAGAAGTTGAAACAGTGCGTAATACATTAAAACGCAAAGTGTTAAATAAAACAATAACTAGGGTAGATATTTTATACGATAAAATTATTAAAACAGATTTAGCTACCTTTAAAAATAATCTTGTTAATCAAACGATTATCGATATCGAAAGAAAAGGAAAGTATTTATTATTTAAACTAAATGATTATTATTTAATAAGCCATTTACGGATGGAAGGAAAATACTCCTTAAAGAAAGCTACTGATGCCATCGAGAAACATACACATGTTATCTTCCACTTTGCGGATGATACAGAATTAAGATATCTTGATGTCAGAAAATTTGGCACGATGCATCTAAAACCAATTGAGAAAGTATATATGGGAGAACCACTTGAAAAACTAGGATTAGAGCCTTTTGATGAAGGTTTTACTGTTGCTTACTTAAAAAGTAAGTTTACGGGGAATCGTCCCATTAAAAATGTCTTACTCGATCAAGAGATTATCGCTGGATTAGGTAATATTTATGTGAATGAGATTTTATTCTTAGCGAAATTACATCCAGAAAAACCAGTAAATCAATTAACTGAGCAAAATCTTATGGATATTATTGAAGCAAGTAAAGTAACACTTGAAAAAGCGATAAAACTAGGTGGGACAACGATTAGGTCTTATACAAGCGACGATAATGTCACTGGTCGCTTTCAAAATGAATTATTGGTTCATGGTAAAGTCAATGAACCATGTCCTGTATGTCAAACCCCCATCATCAAAATTAAGGTAAGTGGCCGTGGCACCTATTTATGTCCGCATTGTCAGAAGTTGTGATGGTGATCAAGATGATTATTGGCTTAACAGGTGGAATTGCGACTGGGAAAAGCACTATATCTAGTTTTTTTAAGGAAGAGGGTATCCCTGTCATCGATACTGACTTAATCGCGCATGACTTGATGAAACAAGGACAAAAAGCCTATGGAGAAATAATTAAAGTTTTTGGAAGCGAAATTTTAAACGAAGATGGGGAAATCAATCGTAAGGCTTTAGGGAAAATTGTCTTTAACAATGAAGAAAAACGACTAATGTTAAATAGAATAGTCCATCCTTTAGTTAAAGAAGTCGTGAAAGAAGATATCAAACGGTATCAAACTGATGGTCACAAGATTATCGTGATCGATGTGCCACTGCTTTTTGAGAGTGGTTTTGATGATTTATGTGATAAAACATTAGTTGTTTTTACTCATTACTTAATTCAATTAGAAAGACTAAGAAAACGCGATCATTTAAGTAAGACAGAAGCAGAAAAACGAATCAAGGCGCAAATGAGATTAGAAGATAAGGTCTTAAGAGCTGATTTTGTGCTAGATAATTCAGGTAATATCAATGCGACTTATAAGCAGTTTATAGAATTGCTTCATAAAATCAAGAAGTTTTGTTGATTTCAGTTTGTCTAATTATAGTTTTTAAGGTAAAATAAAGAAAAGATCAATAATACTGAGGTGACGAAAATGGGATTCTTAGATTTTTTTGTCCGTGATGTTGAAACTAGTGATTATCCTAATAATCCTAAATTACGGACACATTATTATCGCAGTGATTACCAAAAAACAAAAGATACACTTATGAGATACTTGCGTAACAAGAATTATCCAATTAAACATGTTGATGATACATATGGGGAAATCTTTGTAGAAACGTCTAGTTTCCATATGATATTTACCATTAAGAAAGCTGGAGTATTGAATTCTAGTGTTGATATTAAAGTAAGTGTTTATAACTTAATACCTGCAGGTAAACCTTTTAAGATGATTCAAGAAATCTATACTTATTTAGATAAAGAATTACAAGTAGTAGGGGTTGGACCGCAAAGCGTTTAGGAAGTGATTTAATGGAACTCACCCTTCATGTTAATGATAAATTAAAACTTTATAGTAAAACCTTTATAAGCGGACATCATTATGAAATTGTGAATCTATTATATCAACCGATAATTGGGATAGAGGCTACAAACCTCTACATTACTTTGTGGAGCTTATTTATCATTGAAAAAGGAGAGCTTACTTTATCCCATCGGCAATTATTGACTTTTTTTAATTGGGATTTAAAAAAACTTCTGCAAGTCAGAGAACGGTTAGAAGCAATTGGTTTATTAAATATTTATTATCATCATCAAGAGGGGTATTATGTTTATGAACTCCGTCAACCATTGACTAGTAGGCAGTTTTTTCTCGATAGTAATTTAAATGTTCATTTACTATATCAAGTAGGTGAACATTTATATGAGTATTTAGAGCGAAAATTTTTAGTTAAACCCTTAAATCCTAATCTCAAGAATATTACGAAGAATTTTACTGATATATATCAAATTAAAGATACCCCTAATGTATTTACGCCAGGTAGTAAAGAATATATTAGCACAACAGTTAATCCATTTGTTGTACCGTTAAATTATGATTTTGATTTTGAACTATTTTCTTTATATTTAAATAAACAATTTGTAAATCCAGAAATGTTTACTAAAGAAGAAAAAGAAGCAATTGTGAAAGAAGCAGCACTTTATAATTTCGACCCCCAAGTGATGAGTTTGATTGTATTAGAATGTGCGGATGATCAGCACCTTGATTTAAACAAACTCCACGAAGTTGCACGTGAGTATTATAAACGCGCTAAAGTAAGTGCGAATATTCTACAAGATATTAAACCTGCCATGACCGAACAGGAGTTTAGTGCATATATTAAGAAAAAGAAACTAAGTGAAAAAGAAGAACAATTGATGAATTACAAGACGAAAACGCCATTAGAGTTTTTAATGATTCTTCAAGGAAACACACCCGTACCTAATCGAATGTTAGAGGTCGTCAATGAGATTTATACCGAGTATAAATTACCTGCTGAAGTCATCAATGTGTTAATTGATTTTGTAAGAAAGCGCAATGATGGTAGGCTACCTAGGGAGTATGCCAAATTAGTGGCCTCTACTTGGGTTTATAATAAAATCACGACCGCTGAAGCAGCTCTTGAAATGGTCGAAAAGATTAACACCCTCGAACAAGAATATGAAAAACGCGGGGAAGTACCCCCTACATATAGAAGTAGAAGAGTTAAACGGGTGGTGGAAGTTCCTGAGTGGATGAAGGATCAAGATAGTCAAGAAACGGAAGATAAGGAACAAGTCGATTTAGAGGAATTGAAACAACTCCTAGAATCATTTAAGTAAGGTGATAACCATGAAAGCAATTAGTGAATATTTAAATGTTGATGATAAATTATCCGCTAAGGTTGAGAAAATTAAACATAACATCTTAAATAATTGGCGATTATTAAAGTATTGTCAAGAAAATCAGATTAAACTGCGTGATGAGGTAATAGATGTTAGTTTGATGAATCTAGCCATATTTGTGGATTATTATGATAAATGTGAAGGTTGTACTGGATTACACGAATGTACACAGATCAACCCTGGTTATCGCCCTATTTTAAAAGACCAAATCACCCATATTCATCTCTTGTATACACCATGTGATTATCAACTAGCTTATGAAGCCCAAACAGAAGTTGCGCAAAACTTACGCTCATTTTATATGCCTAAAAAGATTTTAAATGCATCCTTAGAGTCTTTAGATCTTGCGGAAGGGCGAAGAGAAGCAATCCTTAAAGCTGCAACTTTTGCGAAAACTTATCGAGTTGGTAAGTTTCAAAAAGGGCTATATTTAACGGGACCATTTGGAGTAGGTAAAACGTACATCTTGGCGGCGATGGCTAATGCCTTAGCGAAACGGCATATTAAAGTAGCTTTAGTATACTTACCAGATATGATTAGAGAACTCCGAAATGCCTTAGGGCAGAATAATTTAGAAGAGTTACTAACCGAAATTAAGAATGTAGAAATCTTAATTCTCGATGATATCGGTTCGGAAATGCATACCCAATGGGTAAGAGATGAAATCATCGGTCCCTTGTTACAATATCGCTTATTAGAAGAAAAACCAACCTTCTTTACTTCGAATAAATCTATCGAGGAACTCATCCGCGACTATGCTTATACTACCGATGGTGTTCATGATGAAACCAAGGCGAGACGCATCGGTGACCGCATTAAAGCGTTAGCGGAAGAAGTAAAGATAACAGGTAAAAATTATCGTCTCTAATGTTTAGGACTTGATTTTTTGAAGAATTAGTTATATAATTTTGGATAAATTACATATATAAATTAATAATTACATAAAATAAATTAACAGCGATGAAGCGGACACGGTAAATAATCTTAACATCTACAGAGAAGAAATCCTTAGGCTGAGAGATTTCGATGGGCGGTTATTTACTACTACCGTGGAGCTGGACTCGAAAGAGATTCCCGCGGGTACGCGTTAAAGTTTAAGAGGTAATCAAAGGCTTTTTTGGCTTTGATTACGAATAAAGGTGGTACCACGGCAATTCGTCCTTTGGATGAGTTGCCTTTTTTAATGGAGGAATGATATGAAAAACAGTGCAGTAAAGGTTATCTTAATAGGTTTATTAATCATCTTTATTTCAAGTATCATAGTAGGACTAATTGAACCATTATTACCAGGTGTTCCTAAAGTAGTATGGGAAGCATTAACATTAACCTTTGGGTTAAGTTATGTTTTAACCTACAATATCTCTTATCCTAATAGTAAAGTAGACCCTAAAGTTCAACAGATCGTAAGTTATTTATTTTGTGTAGTGGTAACGATAATCGTTTATATTGGTATTGGTTTATTAATTGAATTAATTGTGAAATAAGAAATAAATATCAAAGGAGGTTTACAATGTCAATCAAAATCACGTTCCCTGATGGATCAGTAAAGGAATATCCTCAAGGCACCACTCTCGCTAGTATCGCTAGTGCTATTTCGCCTAGTTTAAGAAAGAAGAGCGTCGCTGGATATGTTAATGATGTTTTAGTTGATTTAAATCGTCCTATAGAAAGTAATGCTTCAATTAGACTTATTACTACAGATGATAAAGAAGCATGGGAAGTCTTAAATCACTCCAGTGCCCATCTATTGGCTCATGCGGTCAAACGGTTATATCCTCAAGCGTTATTCTGGGTAGGTCCAGTCGTTGAAGAAGGTTTCTATTATGATATCGATTTAGGTGATGCTTCTTTAAGTGAAGACGATTTAGAAGAAATTGAAAAGATGATGAACCAAATCGTCAAAGAAAATATCCCTATTGAAAGGGTAGAATTAACGAAAGCCGAAGCCATCGAAATGTTTAAAGGTGATCCTTATAAAATTGATTTAATTGAAAACTTTGAAGAAGGCACTCTTATCAGTGCTTATCGTCAAGGTGATTTTATCGATTTATGTAGAGGGCCACACTTAGAAAGTACGGGACAAATCAAAGCTTTCAAATTATTGAAAGTAGCGGGCGCCTACTTTAAAGGTGACGCCAACAATAAAATGTTACAACGGGTCTATGGTATCAGTTTCTTCAAGAAAGAAGATTTAGACAAACATCTTCAAATGTTAGAGGAAGCGAAGAAACGCGACCACCGTAAACTCGGTAAAGAGTTAGGTTTATTCATGATTAGCGAATATGGTCCAGGATTCCCCTTCTGGTT
This sequence comes from Bacilli bacterium, assembly GCA_012513195.1. Classification (GTDB taxonomy): domain Bacteria; phylum Bacillota_I; class Bacilli_A; order Haloplasmatales; family Haloplasmataceae; genus JAAZCR01. The sequence goes on from JAAZCR010000045.1 coordinate 6,443, forward strand.
ACCAAATGGAATGATTTTGCGGCGTGAGCTTGAACAATTTTGGTATGATAAACATATGCAAGAGGGTTATCAATTAATTCAAACGCCAATCATGTTAAATAGACAACTTTGGGAAGTATCTGGACATTGGGAAAACTATCGCGAAAACATGTATACTTCAGAAATCGATGAAATGGAATTTGCGATTAAACCAATGAACTGCCCCGGTGGCATGTTGGTCTATAAACATTCTCTTCATTCATATAAAGACTTTCCTTTACGGATTGGGGAATTAGGGTTAGTACATCGTCATGAAGCTAGTGGTGCACTCACAGGATTATTCCGTGTACGCAACTTCACTCAAGATGATGCGCACATTTTCTGTCGTGAAGATCAAGTCATTGATGAAGTAACTAATTTAATCCGCTTGTTTGATTATTTCTACTCTGTTTTTGGTTTAAGTTATCATATTGAACTTTCAACAAGACCAGAAAAATACATCGGTACGATTGAAGTATGGGATAAAGCTGAAAATGCATTAGCGGAAGCTTGTCGACGGGTAGGTAAGGAATTTAAGATTAATGAAGGCGATGGAGCGTTCTATGGACCAAAGCTTGATTTCAAATTACGCGATTCCTTAGGACGTATCTGGCAATGTGGTACAATTCAATTAGACATGAACTTACCAGAACGCTTTGACTTAACTTATGTCGATGCGGATGGCGAAAGAAAACGTCCCGTCATGTTACATCGGGCTATTTATGGTTCTATTGAACGGTTCATTGGTATCTTAATTGAACATTACGCAGGTGCCTTCCCTCTCTGGCTTGCACCTCGTCAAGTTGATGTGATTCCGGTAAATCCTGAATTACATACTGAATATGCCTTAAAAGTAAATGAAGTATTAATGAAGAATAAGATTAGATCCCATGTGGATTTACGTGATGAAAAAGTGAGTTATAAAATTAGAGAATCACAAGTTAAAAAGGTTCCTTACTCCATCGTTTTAGGTGATAAGGAACAAGAACAAAACCTCGTAACCTTCCGTCGTTATGGTGATACCAAACAAGTAACGGTAACTTTAGATGAATATGTGGAAATGTTAAAGATGGAAATTCAAAATAAAGGTAAGTAAAATTACAAGGCAATTCTTCCTATGGAGGAATTGCCTTGTAATCTGATAAGTAATTTGCTTTATTGTATGTGTTCATATAATAAAGTAAAAAATAATTAATAAAGAAAGTAGTTAACAGTTGACAATGACCACTAATATACGTATAATATAAATGTTGATTTGTGGAAAGTAGAAGTACCCACTTCTCACCTGATTGACGCTAGAGTCAATGGGTTAAAGTCACGTTATCTTTGTTTAGATATTTATTGTGTGATTTTAATAAGTGGGTACTTGCGTACTCACTTTTTCTTTTACATTTTATGGAGGTGTTTCTTTATAATCACTAATAATCAAGGCATCCAAAAGGATAAAAACGAGACTCTAGTTAATGAGGCTATCAAATTTAAAGAAGTTCGCTTAATCGATGTTGATGGTGAACAAATTGGGATTATGCCAGTTAAAGATGCGCAACGCATCGCACGCGAAAAAGATTTGGATCTAGTTTGTGTAGCACCCATGGCAAAACCACCAGTTTGTCGCATCATGAACTACAGTAAGTTCCGTTATGAACAACAACGGCATGAACGGGAAGCGAAAAAGAATCAAAAGGTTATTGAAGTTAAAGAGTTACGCTTAACACCAACGATTGATAAGCATGACTTTGAAACGAAGTTACGTAATGCCCGAAAATTCTTAGAAAAAGGTAATAAGGTATTAGTAACGGTACGCTTCCGTGGTCGGATGATTACATTCATGGAACAAGGCCAAAATGTATTAAACGAATTTGCGGCCTCATTAAGCGATATCGCGAAAGTTGAATCTGAATCAAAACTAGAGAATCGTCAATTATCCCTTACCCTTGCCCCACTAGATAGTAAAAAGAAAGCGTAATAAGAGATTAAGGAGTTGAATTAATATGCCAAAAATGAAAACACATCGCGGAGCAGCAAAACGTTTTAAGAAAACAGCAACTGGTAAGTTAAAACGTCATCATGCTTACACATCACATTTAGCTCCAAGAAAGACAACTAAACAAAAACGTCATTTGAGAAAAGCAGCTATCGTTTCTAAATCTGATTATAAGAGAATTAAAGACTTATTAGTTTACATGGATTAATTTTACAGTTATATTTTTAAGGAGGTATTTTTATGCCACGCGTTAAAGGTGGATACGTAACAAGAAGACGTCGTAAACGTGTATTGAAATTGGCTAAAGGCTACTATGGCGCAAAACATCTATTATACAGAACGGCACACGAGCAAGTAATGCGTTCACTTGCTTATGCATATAGAGATCGTAAACAA
>JAAZCR010000046.1 GCA_012513195.1 Bacilli bacterium
AATATACAAGTCAACTTAACTATTTATAACAAATATAAAAAGTGAATTTATGGTAATTTGAAACCATAAATTCACTTTTTAAATGAATATATATAGCTTATTAATAATTAGGAGCAGTAGCTGTTAATTCCACATTATGAGGATGGGACTCAATTAAGCCCGCATTAGTAATACGGACAAACTTACCGTTAAGTTTTAACTCTTCAATTGTTTTGGTACCACAATAGCCCATACCAGCACTTAGACCACCACATAATTGATATACCACATCTTCTAATTTACCTTTATATGGTACCCGTCCTTCAATACCTTCAGGTACGAGCTTACGAGGTTCAGTATTATTATCTTGGAAATAGCGATCACCTGATCCGCGACGCATTGCCGCAAGTGATCCCATTCCTTGATAAATCTTGTATCTTCTACCATTATATATTACTTCATCACCAGGTGCTTCTTCTGTACCAGCTAAAAGTCCACCTAACATGACCACATCAGCACCCGCTGCGATTGCCTTAACGATATCACCACTATATTTGATTCCACCATCCGCAATTAAACGAACATTATATTCTTTACATACTTGATATACTTCATTAACCGCGGTAATCTGTGGTACACCTACACCTGCGACAACTCGAGTTGTACAAATTGAACCTGGACCTATGCCTACTTTAATCGCATCACAACCTGCTTTAATTAAATCCAATGCGCCTTCTTGCGTTACCACATTACCTCCAACGACTTGTAAATCAGGATATGCATCTTTTATCATTTTTACTGTTTCAATTACACCTTTTGAATGACCATGGGCAGAGTCAATGGCGATAACATCCACACCTGCTTCTACTAAGGCTTGTACTCTCTCCATGGTATCCGAACGTACACCTACTGCAGCACCACACAACAAGCGCCCCATACTGTCCTTAGCCGCATTTGGATAAGCACGCATTTTATCAATATCCTTAATAGTGATTAATCCTTTTAATTTAAAGTTTTCATCGACTATTGGTAGTTTTTCAATGCGATGTTCAAAGAGAATCCGTTTTGCTTCCGCTAAAGTAGTACCTACAGGAGCGGTAATTAAACCATCCTTAGTCATCGCTTCTTTTACTGGGATTGAGAAGTCTTCCCTAAACTTTAAATCACGATTAGTAATAATCCCTATTAAAGTATTATCAGGTAATACTACAGGTAGCCCTGATATCCGATAATAGGCCATTAATCGATTAGCTTCTTCTAAAGTTTGGTCAGGTCTTAATGTCACAGGATCAACAATCATGCCACTTTCGCTCAATTTCACTCTTCTTACTTGATTGGCCTGTTCCTCGATGGACATGTTTTTATGAATAAAACCTAATCCGCCTTGCCGAGCTAGACTTATCGCTAATAAAGCTTCTGTAACGGTATCCATCGCTGCACTAACAATTGGTATGTTAAGCTTAATCTTATTAGTTAAAAAAGTTTCAATGTTTACTTCACTAGGCAAAACATCTGACTTTTGTGGTATGAGTAAAACATCATCAAAAGTTAATCCCTCCATCACAAGTTTTCCATATAGATTTTCACTAGACATCTTTTCACTCCCATTCGATTGTCGCAGGTGGTTTTGAAGTGATATCATAAACGACCCTATTGACACCACTTACTTCATTGACAATTCTTTTAGATATATTAATTAGGGTTTCAAATGGTATTTGTACAACTTCTGCGGTCATACCATCAACAGAAGTAATGGCCCGTAAGGCAACAGTATAGTCATAAGTGCGTTTGTCGCCCATAACACCTACAGTTTGGATATTAGTTAATACCGCAAAATATTGCCAGATTGCTTTATCTAGTCCTGCCTTTTTAATTTCTTCTCGCAAAATGTAATCTGCTTCTCTCACAATATTTAATTTTTCTTCTGTAACTTCACCAATAACTCTAATAGCTAGCCCAGGTCCTGGAAAAGGTTGACGATAAACGATTTCTTGTGGTAATCCTAAAGCTAATCCGAGTTTTCTAACCTCGTCTTTGAACAAAGTCTTTAAAGGTTCAATTAGCTTAAAGTTCATGTCTTTAGGTAATCCACCAACATTATGATGGCTTTTTATTGTTTGGGCAGTTTTAGTGCCTGACTCAATAACGTCAGTATACAAAGTTCCTTGTGCTAAATATGGATAATCCCCAAGTTTCTTTGCTTCATCATTAAACACATAGACAAATTCATTGCCTATAATTTTGCGTTTTTGTTCAGGATCAGTTACTCCTTTAAGTTTTGATAAAAAGCGGTCCTTCGCATCAACTAATCTTACATCAATATTAAACTTATCTTTAAAGGTTTCCATCACTTGTTCCCGCTCACCCTTGCGGAGCAAGCCATGATCCACAAAAATGCAAGTTAAGTTGTCCTTAATCGCTCGATGAATTAATACCGCTGTAACTGCCGAATCAACTCCACCGCTCAAACCACAAACAACTTTCGCATTACCTACTTCATTACGAATCCGTTCAACTTCTTGTTCGATAAAGTTAGCCATGCTCCAAGTACCTTTAGCTTTACAGATTTCATAAACAAAGTTACGTAAGATAACTGGCTCAACATCAACCTCAGGATGGAATTGTACCAAATAAATCTTTTTCGCGGGATTCTCCATACTCGCAACTGGACAAGTAGCGCTTTCTGCTGTAACGATAAAACCATCAGGAATTTTAACTACTTGGTCACCATGACTCATTAAGAGGTTAACTTGGTTAGGTAACCCCTTAAATAGTAATGAAGAACTGTTAATAATATTAATATCTCTTCTTCCATATTCTTTTTTGGAACTATATGATACTTCCCCGCCAAACTTCATAGTCGTCAGTTGCATACCGTAACATATACCCAATATTGGAATTCCTAACTCATAAATTCCTTCATCAATTAGAGGAGCATCATCTTCATAGACACTATTTGGTCCACCACTTAAGACAATCCCAATGACATTCTTATACGTTTCTTAATATCATTTGCGCTTATGGTATTAGGCAATAGTTCACTATAAACTCCTAATTCTCTTATCCTTCGGGATATCAGTTGATTATACTGACTTCCGAAATCTAGGACAATTATTTGTTCGGTATCCATCGTGCACCTCGCAAGTTTATGTAATATGGATATGTATAATTATTTTTCCTATCATACCTAAGGATTATCTAAAAGGCAATAGTTAATAGGAGTGAAAGTGCTTAACTAATCAAAAACAATAAAAATAATGGATAATTCTTATAATATTTGGTTTTAGGTAAAAGGTTTGTAAGTTTTTATTATAAAATATTCTACTCATAATTAAAAAGATATAAGTTATTGATTAAGCATTTTGTCATGATATTAAGTTAATAGATATATTTTTAGGTAAATACAATAATAAATATAACAAATTAATAGTTTTACGACTGGTTTAAAAAAGAGTTAGAAGAGGGTTAATCTCTTCTAACTCTTTTATTTTGCTTATTAGAATAATTTTTGTAAACGTAAGACTACAGCTTCATATGGACGTAAGAATTTTTGATGAGGTTTAAAGTCAGGATAATTGGAGATAAGTACTTCATTGGCATTATACATTATATTAATAGGAACTTGATTATCACTAAAATTAGCTATTACTAATAAACTATATTTATCATCATAACGACGATAAACAAAGAGGTTCTTATCATCTTCTAATAGTAATTCATAATTACCATAAATAATAGTGTCACTATATTCACTGTTTTTTCTTAAATCAATTAGTTTTTGATAAGTGTAGAATATCGAGTTTTTATCATTTAACGCTTTTTCCGCATTTATCTCTCTATAATTAGGATTAACTGTTAACCAAGGCTTACCTGTTGTAAATCCAGCATTAGTACTATTATCCCACTGCATTGGTGTACGGGCATTATCCCTACCCATCTTATATACACCTTGCATGAATTCAGCATGGGTTAACAGCTTACGCTCTAAGACAAAATCCTTGTAACAACCATGTATTTCAACATCTTGATAATCTTCTAATTTATCCAGTTTGATATTAGTCATACCTAGCTCTTCGCCTTGATAAATATAGGGTGTTCCTTTAAGTAGATGAAGCACAATCGCAAACATCTTCGCACATTCAACCCGATATTCTTTATCATTTCCCCAACGGGATATGATTCTTGGTAAATCATGATTGTTCCAGAATAGCGAGTTCCATCCCTTATTGATTTGTGTTTGCCATTTTGAAAGAACTTTTTTCAACTTGACAAAATCAAGTGATTTAGGTGTCCATTTACCATATTTACCCCAGTCGATAGTCATATGTTCAAATTGAAAGATCATGCTTAACTCATTTCGGTTGGGATTACTATATAATTCAGCGATTTCTGGTGTTGCACTCCATGTTTCCCCAACAGTCAAGACATCCCGTTGTCCAAAAGTCTTACGATTCATTTCTTGAAGATATTCATGAAGTTTGGGACCATTAGTGATTATTTCCTTATCAATGTCTTTGCCAATGTAATCGATGACATCCATGCGAAATCCACCGATACCACGATCAAGCCACCAGTTCATCATTTTATAGATTTCTTCTCTAACTTTAGGATTTTCCCAGTTCAAATCTGGTTGTCCAGGCGCAAAATTATGACAATAATATTCACCTGTTAACTCATCATAAGTCCAAGCACTTCCACCGAAGACACTACGCAACCCATTTGGTTCCTTACGCCATATGTAGTAATCACGGTAAGGATTATCTTTACTCTTACGTGATTCCTTAAACCAGAAATGTTCACTTGAAGTATGATTTACAACTAAATCCATGACAATTTTTATGCCCCGTTTGTTTGCTTCAGCGATTAATGTATCCATGTCTTTTAAAGACCCAAAGAGCGGATCAATATCTTGATAATCGGATATATCATATCCATTATCTTCCATAGGTGACTTGTAAACGGGACTTAACCAAATGACATCTATCCCTAAGGTTTTAAGATAATCTAACCTTTTAATAATTCCTGGAATATCACCAATACCATCACCATTAGTATCTTGGAAACTCCGGGGATAAATCTGATAGACAACAGCTTTATGCCACCATTTCTTCTCCATTTTCTTCCTCCTATTCTCCAGTAATACCTGATTTATCAATACTTTCAATAAACCATCTTTGTACAATAATATACATAATCATTAACGGTAAGATCGATAATATTGTCCCCGCAAATAACTTAGCTTCTGTAAAGTTTAAGTTGGGACTACGGGAAGGATCACCAACATTACCAATAATTTGCCAATAAGAGTTTTGGAGATTACTTAGAAGCATTGTTACGGTTCTGATTTTACCATCCAAATAAGCCCCTAAGATAAATGTTTCATTCCAATATAACGCAAAGCCATATACGAAGTTAATGATAAACGCAGGTATAGCCATGGGTATACCTATTTTATAAAATATTTTAACTGGTCCTGCTCCATCAATAATAGCTGCTTCTTCTAATGCTTTAGGAATCATTTTGAAAAATTGATAGAAAATGAGGATAAAGAATGGTCCTTGTAACCCTTGTCCCGTTAAAGCAGGAAGTATTATCGCTAAAATGGTACCTTTAATTCTTAACGTTGTATAAACTTGATAGGTAGGGATAAAGAATAATACCTTTGGCATGATAAAAGTAAAAATCATCACCGCAAATACGAGTTTTTTCCCTTTAAAACTAAATCTAGCTAAACCATAACCGATAAAGGCACTCGCTATGGCGACACTTAAGGTTGATACTCCAACGATAAGTATACTTGTAAAGTAAGATTTCGGAATGTTTAAAGCTCTAATGACTAAACGATAATTGGTAAAATCAAGTTTTGAAGGAATCCAGTTGATGGTATTATCAACTAAATCAATATTTGACATTAGACTAGTAGAAAGCATGTATAACAAAGGATAAACGAAAACAAACCCTAATATCATAAGTAACAAATACATTATTACTTTATATAATAATCCGTCTAGGATATGCATACCTATTACTTTACGTTTAATTAGCTTTACATGTTCTTGTTTAAGAAGGATCATCAGTTAATCCCTCCCTTTTCCCGCCTTCTAGTAATAAAGAAGAGTACTCCAATCAATGCTGTTTGTGCAAACGCATAAATAATTGATAAAGCAGAGGCGTATCCTTCTCTTCGGGAAGGATCAGTTCGTGAACTTCTTATAATACTGTTAATTGGGTTGGCATCGAAGTTAGCGAGGAAGACAACAACATAAACAATAACCACACTGATTAGCGGATAGATGATTGGTAAAGTTATCTTCCAAAAGATGTTCCAAAACGATGCCCCATCAATTTCTGCTGCTTCATATAAACTCTTATCAATTTTCTGTAAAGCGGCAAGAAAGATTAAAATTGGTACACCACAATACCACAATAACTCAGAAACCATCGCAAATAGTTCAATGAAAAGCGGAATGATGGACTCTGGTACAATACGATTGATAATGGAATGGATGATTCCTCCTACCTCTAAATCCATTCCTCCATAATTACGCATATTTTTCATTAATTCGCCATTTAAGATAATGATAGGAAGGAAAAAGATTAGTCGGAAGAAGGCAGTACCTTTTAATTTGCTGTTTAAGAGAATAGCGATAATGATGGATAACGCTATAATGACGGGTACATATAATAGCGTCTTCACAATATAGTTTTGTAATTCTATTACGAAATCTGCTTCGATGGTTAAGATGCGCTTGTAGTTTTCAATACCTACAAAATCATATAAATAACCTAATTCACCACTATAACGAACTGTATGAAAACTAAAATAGATTGTCCGATAAAGGGGGTAAGCTACAAAGGCTAAAAACCCAATTATCCATGGAGAGATAAACAATAAACCGTATAAATGATTTCGCCTTTTCATAGAACTTGATACCCCCTTGCTGGTACCATTATACCATTGTATATAACATCGTAATCATTATAGTTAACGATAACGGTAACACCATTAGAAAAAGAACTAACGGTAACACCCATTTGGTAGAAATAATGATTTACAAGTTCATAACCACTAATCCTACTTAAAGCAGGTCGGAGAAAGTCATCATAGGTCCTTAGCCGCTCTCTTAAACTAGCAATATTTGATACATAAATATTAGATGAGTTAGTGTATTTTAACTTATATGTATTTTCACCAGATAAAACATAACTAGGATTAACACCATATTCAACTAACCGCAATAAAGTATCAATTTCACTAGAGGTGAAATTCAAATAAGGTGCATAGAGCGGTAAGTACCCACTTACAATTAACTCAACTAATGGAATAGTAGCGGTTACGAACAGTAATTCACTTGATGATAAAGGTGCATCAAGATACTTATCCACATAACGATATAAGTAAGCATCAGGATTATAGATAGAAACCTTTATGTTATTATCTTTCAGTGTTTTAAGAGCTTGATAAACCGCCATTTGATTCTCAACACTATAATGCACATTGTGTTTTTTATCAGTATGGGTATATAAAGCATCTTTGAATCCATCTAAAGCTACTTCTGTAACATCGTATTTGCGATAGTCTTTTAAATCGTCTTCAATTAATTCTGGTAGTCCCAACGTGTTATTAATATAGTAATAAGTAAACATGTAAGAGTAATTTAACTCTTGCATTGCCTTACGATTTAAACGCATGGCGGTATGTTTATTTTGTCTATATGTTTTAATGTAATCAACAAAATAACTAAAATTAATTCCCTCTTCTTCCAAATATGCTAGCATGCGTTGGTAATCTTTTTTACCACCTAGACGACTCATGACATCAAAACGATAACTCATCGTCTTCATATCAAAAGTTTTGAAAGTTAAGTCTATATCTGTAATACCTAATTCTTTAACATCTTTAACAATATCAATTACATCTACATATTGAGTAGTTGGGACATTCTTATTCCATAATATCCCTTGTTCAATTTCATTTCCAATAATATCGATTTTCGTACGGTATTGGGGTTCATCAATTTTATGCGTTAACTCACCATTATTTAGTAAATAAGTGCGATATGATTTGGCTAATCCAACATAATTAGCTTCATCCCCACTTAATAACACATAACGTTGTTTTAAATCAAACTTATTAGGTACACGTTGAAATCCTAAGATGTGTTGATTTTTATCAACCCGACTTTGAAATTGTTTATAAGCAGTGCGATAACTATAAGTAAAGTATGACTGATAATAAGGTGTCGTAACATCTTTAGATACATAATTATAGGTAGCATAATTAGCGCCACTTTCGCTAATAACTAGTAAACCAGTACTACCTGCTTCATGAATTATACCGTAAATTGGCAATGTAATTCGTGCTAAAGGTTTAATCATCGTCACATTTAAGCCAGTAATCTCTGTCGTTTCGGTAAAACCTAAATCTTTACCATATACAGGAGCACTATAGTTTAATCGATATTTTGGTACTTCATCTAAACTTACAATTGCCCCTGAACCATCAGGAATTACGATATAACCATTATCAGTCTTTTCAATGGCACCTAGAAAGGGATAAATTAATATTTCATTTATCAAAACATCTTTATTGCCCGCTTCAAAAAGCTTAGGATCATATTCCTCGATACTGTCATAAGGAATTTCCACAACGAGGTCATTGTTATCAAGATAAACCAGTAAATCAAATTTAATCTTCACATTAGTAAAATCGATTTGGGCTCTAAAGCCATGTGTCAACGTGTCAATTGTAATATTCACGACACTTTTACCTAGTAAATCAGTATCTAACAATGTCCTTAATCCTGGTGTAAATACATTATATGTTCTTAGGAGCACACCAGAGCGCATTTGATTAGCCATTTCTCTTGATATGACTTTATTCTCAATTTCTTCTTCATAATCGCGGTTTACATCATAAGAATACCAAACATAACCATTATCCTTATTTAGAATCGCAATAGCTAACGTCGCTTCCTCTAGATATAATGCTCGGTTATCATTTTCACTAACTAATGTAAATCGGTCTGGTATTTCCATTGTATAGGTTTTTACTTCATTTGTTAGTTGAGTAACATAATTATTTGCGAAAGACTTGTATGATAATTCATTACCCTGAACGAGAAGTTTATGTTCATCATCTTTACCTAAATTAAACACGAGAATACTTAATACTATTATGGCAAGGATAAGTAGATATTTGGCCATTTTTTTCATCATCGATTAATCACCTCGCCGATGATTTCTTTAATCACCGCTAACATTTGGTTACCAAGAGCATTTACAACATAGAGGAATAAGCCAATAATTAACATCGTAAAGAAACTAACAAAGATGACTTTAATGGTTTTACTGACGGAGTAGTTATGAATATCTTTTATCATAAAGAATACTAGGAAAGTACACCAGACAATCATCGCTAGATAACCAAAATGATAAAAAACAATTTCTTGATAAGTAAGTACATTAGATAAAAGGATAATGATAGGAAGAATAATGATGATTGGTGAGAGGGAGTAACTTGTCGCAATATAGACATTTTTTATGCTACCTTCGCCATCGCTAACAGTACAAACAAGATAATTAGATACCACCCAGAGTATTAATATTAATGCGAGTACAAGTAGCTCATAAGCGATATTCACACCAACTTTAGGGACAAAGATGACGTTAGTAAACCGATAATTTAAGGCAATTAAGACTCCTAATAGTAAATAAATAATAGTTGCCGTCTTTACTGAAGAACGATTTTCCCGTTTAATCTCATAGAAACCATTAAATGGGTGCTTGAGGAAAGTAAAAATATAAAGAAGTTCATCAACAGTCCTAAACCTTGTCCTTATCTGATTGATAAATGTTTTGATTTTATGTTTCCAACCATAACGTCGATCAACAAGATAGAATATTAATCGTAGTATAACAAGTAAAACAATAATGAAGAGGATGGTATTTAAATTATTCTTAAGCCATTGTTGGCGCATGCCCCAATAGGCATCACTAATCCCTTCATAATGATTGGCATAATAGTATTCACGATATGCCTCTTTATAATTGCGCTCACGCATGTAAGCATCGCCTAAGCCAATATGAGCGTAATCAAATAACGAGTTATATTGTAAGATGTATTGCCAATAATCGCGGCTTTTTTCATAATTGCCTTCCTTATAGTACGCTTTAAAGGCTTGATGAATCATATTAGTGAAAGTAGTAGGTTTATAGGTTTGGATTAGTTTATTAGATTGATCCGCTACAAAGAGGATATCATCAGAATTTTGAGCGATACTTACAGGTGTCATAAGTAATCCGACGCGGTTACTCGAATAATCTTTTCCTCCAAAAAGAAAGAGAAGATTTCCACTCGTGTCATATTCGAAGATATAACCATTGCTACTCAAACCATAGACATTCTCATACTGACCAATCCAAATGCTAATCATATTGAGCTCGCCAATCATGTTTTCATTAAAGTAGTTGCGCCCTGAGACATTAAACTTTTTAATTGGATTAGTGGCTATCGATGCAGTTACGGTATATATATAACCTTTATCGTCAATGGCAAGATTCGCAGGTATATCATGAATTATCTTTTTGTCGGTAATCTCTTGGGCTTTCTTTTCTTGTGTTTCCGTTAAGAAAATTGATCTAATACGGTCAAGAATCGGTACTCTAAGTGGATTAGCTCCAAAGAAAGTCATAAAGTTACCATCACTATCTAACATAATCAAACCATTCTTGGAATCTAATCCTTGGACATAAATATTACCACGTTTATCCACAACAATATGTTCTGGACGGAATGGGTATCCAGCACTAACCCGCTTACCGTCTTCATACTCATCTTGAAAGATCGGATGTGTTGGTTTGCCTATAATTTTTTTAAGTAGAATTTCTTGGTTTTCTAAAAAGGCTACGCGGTCAAAGATGAGAATACTTGTTTTTGTTATATCAACTACATAGATACTATCGTCAGTAACGAAAGTACTTTTAGGAAAGACAAACTCATCATGATAGATTTCTCCAACAAATTCTAAGTTTTTATCAAGTACGATGATTTTTCCAGTGTAGGTTCGCCTTAATGGTTGTCCCGTGATAGGATTGATAAGTACTTCCCCTGTTTCAGGATCCGTTTGGATAACTTCCGTTTTCCCTTTACTATCAGTAATATAGAGATAATCATCTTTGTCGATAAAAAGATGTTCTAATCTTTCAAAACGTTGTTCATTAATGGTGTATATTTGTTTATCTGGTGTATAAGCATCCGTTGTTGGTATTAAGT
>JAAZCR010000047.1 GCA_012513195.1 Bacilli bacterium
CAAGGAAGCTAGCATCTTATTAAAACATGGTGGGTATTTTGCGCTGGTTCATCGTCCTGACCGTTTATTAGATATTCTTGAACTAATGCGTAAATATAAAATTGAATCCAAACGGTTAAGACTAGTTTATCCTAAACCAAATCGTGAATGTAACACGATTCTTATTGAAGGTAGGAAGAGCCGCCAAACTGGATTAAGGATATTACCACCATTATATGTATATAAAGAAAACAATGAGTATACAGATGAGATATTAGAAATCTTTAGAACCAAAAAGAAATGAAAGATTTCCTATAAAAATATTTATGATATGCTTATTAAATGATATAATTTACTTGCGATATATAGTTAGAGGAGGCATTTTATGGAAGGTTTAATTATCGTAATAGCGATTATCATCCTCATTCTTATAGTATGGTTTATCGCAGGATATAACAAGTTGCAGTCTTTATCAATCAAAATAAAGGAAGCAGAATCAGGAATAGATGTCGCTTTAACAAAACGTTTTGATGTTTTAACTAAGATGGTAGAAGTTGTCAAAGGTTATGCGAAACATGAGAGAGAGACATTAGAAGAAATTGTGAAACTAAGAAATACAGTTATTGATATGAGTAGAAGCACTCTTGAACAAAAACAGGAATACGCCAAACAAATGGATCATGCGTTAAGAGCGGTAAATGTGGTTGTGGAACAATATCCTGAATTAAAAGCGAGCGAAAACTTTAAACAACTTCAAGTAGCTATCGCAGACTGTGAAGAGCATTTACAAGCTTCGCGTCGTCTTTATAATGCGAATGTTTCTTCTTATAATCATAAAGTACAATTATTCCCATCTAGTATTATTGCGAGTATATGTGGATTTAAGACGAAGGAATTCTTTGAAGCGGAAGAATTTAAACGTAAGGATGTTGAAATAAAGTTTTAAAGGGATATTATGAAAAGAAAAACCATTCTCTTTGCCCATAATAATCGTAAACTAATCGAAAAGTTCAGAACATATTGTGAAGAGCATGATTTGTATCATCTAACTGATTATGTTCTTAATGGTGAGGAATTAATCAAACTCCATAACTTAAATAATTATGATATTGTGATTGTTAAAGATGCTTTAACACAAGTGCCTGGTATTTATGCCTTAGAAACCGTATTACGGAATACAAAGAAACGACCTGAATTAATAATACTATTAACACCATTTACCACGGAGTTTATTACTGCTAAATGTGTACAACTGGGGTTAATTAATATTATTGATGTAAATATAAGTATGGAGGAATTATATAATACTATTAATAAATTAGAGATTAACAATATCCTTGATAATCAAACATTCTTTGATCCACAACGCGCTGTAATTAACTTATTAAAAAAGATTGGTTTATTAAAGGTTTATATAGGATATACTTATTTTGAATATATCCTAAATGTGATGTTGGAAAATAGTGAAAATCTCTATAAACGGATGCAAACCATCTATCAAATGATTGGAGAACACTTTAACGTTTCGCCAGCGAGCGTGGAGAAAGCGATGCGCACTTGCATCCGTTCATCATTGTCGAAAAGTGATGGATTTTATGCACAAATGTTGTTTGGTAATCATCATGATAGTTATCCATCTAATTCCATCTTTTTACAAGTGTGCATTAACACTCTAAGGGAACAAAAGAGTTATATTGTGAATAAACAATTTCAAAAATCTTTACGAAAGATTTAATTAAAGGAGAGTAGTAAAAATGAGAAAGCCAATTATTGCGGGAAACTGGAAAATGCATAAAGTACGTGATGAAGCCCTTGAATTTGTATATCTTGTTAGCCAACATGTACCACCCATTGAAGAAGTGGATACTGTCATCTGTGCCCAAGCAGTATTATTACGTAGTTTAGTTAAACGTCAAGGAGATAATCTTCGCATAGGGGCACAAAATATGTTCTATGAAGACAAGGGTGCCTATACTGGTGAAGTCTCACCAGTTACCCTCGAAGATGCTGGGGTAAAATATGTGATTATCGGTCATAGTGAAAGACGGCAATATTTCCATGAAACTGATGAAGATGTTAATAAGAAAGTTCATGCCGCTCTTCGTCACGATTTAATTCCCATCATCTGTGTTGGTGAACGATTAGAAGAACGTGAAAATAATTTGACTAATCAAGTAGTTGAAAGACAAACCGTTTTAGCTTTAAAAGGTCTAACACAAGAACAAGTAAAAAACATTGTAATTGCTTATGAGCCAATTTGGGCAATTGGGACAGGTAGAACTGCAACAGCTGAAATGGCTAATGAAACCTGCGGCTTTATCCGTAGCGTAATCGCAAGAGAATATGGTCAAGAAGTTGCCGATGAAGTTAGAATTCAATATGGAGGTTCTGTCAATCCCGATAATATTAAAGAATTAATGGCCCAAGAACACATTGATGGATGCTTAATAGGTGGAGCTTCTTTAGATCCATATGCTTTCATCAAGATGGCTAATTATAAGAAATTATAATTTTCATGCATAAATTTATCAGGGTTGATTCACAATATAATTGCACGCAAGTGCAATACCTACCCTTTATAATTTAATATATCCCCCCAAAACTCACATAACATAACATATTTACCCCCCTAATCAACTATTTATTTACGTAAAAAGCGTTCGTCATTAAGTTGACGAGCGCTTTTTACGTTAGGATGAAACAACTAGATTATTATTATATTAATATATTATTTAGCGCTTACTTTTTTTAAAATACAATTATTTTTCTTGTAAATAATGTTAAGTGAATGTATACTATAAAATGTAGTAAGGAGGATAATTATTATGAAATATAATTTAGTTGCACTAATAGTATTAGATGGATTTGGTTACGGACCCAAATATCCAGGGAATGCAGTTGAGTTAGCGAAGAAACCTAATTTTGACCGTTTAATCGCTACTTATCCTAATGGTACATTAAATGCGAGTGGGGAAGCTGTTGGCTTACCTGAAGGACAAATGGGTAATAGCGAAGTCGGCCATTTAAATATTGGTGCAGGTCGAATTGTATATCAATCATTGACAAGAATAAATAAACATATTAGAGAAAAAGACTTTTTCCAAAATCCTGTCTTCTTAAAGGCAACTGATTATGTGAAACAAAACCATAAAAAACTCCATATCATGGGATTATTATCTGATGG
>JAAZCR010000048.1 GCA_012513195.1 Bacilli bacterium
ATGTTATTCCTTATACACCTCAAGAATTAGAAAGCGCAATGCATCATCACGAATTACCTGAAAAGAGTAAAACTGTAGTTTATATTAATCTCGCTCAAATGGGTGTTGGTGGCGATGATTCTTGGGGCGCACCGATTCATCCTGAATTCATCTTACATTCAGAAAAGAACTATAATTTTGAATTCATTCTCAAAGGTATTGTTAAGTAGTTTAGGAGGTGCAATGCATGGCTAAGTATTCTATCGGCATTGATTACGGTACCCTCAGCGGTCGTGCAGTATTATTAAATCTTGAAACTGGTCAAGAAGTTGCTACATCTGTTAAGAATTATACGCATGGCGTAATGGATAATGAGTTACCAGACGGGACCAAACTTGGTCCCGACTGGGCTTTACAACATCCACAAGATTATCTTGAAGTCTTACAAACAACCATTCCAGATGTTCTTAAAAAAGCTAATGTAAGCCCAGATGATGTTGTAGGCTTAGGTATTGATTTCACCGCTTGCACAATTTTACCGACCTACAAAGATGGGACCCCTCTATGTATGGTAGAGAAGTATAAGAGTCGTCCCCATGCTTATGTTAAATTATGGAAACATCATGCTGCCCAAGCCTATGCCAATAAATTAAATGAAATTGCGATGGAGCGCAACGAATCTTTCCTCCAACGTTATGGCGGTAAAATTAGTAGCGAATGGGCAATTGCGAAGATTTGGCAAATTCTTGAAGAAGATGAAGAAATCTATAATGAAATGGACCGTTTCATCGAAGCTACTGACTGGGTAGTGATGATGCTTACGGGAAATGAAACACGTAACAGTTGTACTGCAGGCTATAAAGCAATTTGGAGTAAACGTGAAGGATTCCCTTCCAATGAATTCTTTAAAGCTCTTAATCCTAAGTTAGAACATGTCATTGATGAAAAATTCTCTCGCAATATTCTACCAATCGGCTCCAAAGCAGGCGAGATTAATGAGTTCGGTGCCAAGTTAACAGGCTTAAACGTAGGTACAGCTGTGGCAGTAGGTAATGTTGATGCCCATGTTTCTGTCCCAGCTGTAGGAATTACTGAACCTGGTAAAATGTTAATGATTATGGGAACTAGTACATGCCATATGTTACTAGGCGAGGAAGAAAAAATGGTTCCTGGTATGTGTGGTGTTGTTGAAGATGGTATCTTACCTGGTTATTTAGGTTATGAGGCTGGTCAAAGTTGTGTTGGAGACCACTTCTATTGGTTCGTAAATAACTGTGTACCACAAGAATATTTCGATGAAGCGAAAAAACTTGGTCTTGACATTCATCAATATCTAACAGAAAAGGCACGTGGATTAAAACCAGGACAAAGTGGTTTACTAGCCCTTGACTGGTGGAATGGTAATCGAAGTGTCTTAGTTGATGCTGACTTAACAGGTTTATTAATTGGATGCACATTATTAACGAAACCAGAAGAAATATATCGAGCTTTAATCGAAGCAACTGCTTTTGGTACGCGCATGATTGTTGAAACATTCCGGGAAAGTGGAGTACCAGTTAAGGAACTCTATGCTTGTGGTGGAATTGCGGAGAAAAATAGCTTAATCATGCAAATCTATAGCGATGTTACTAATATGGAAATTCGCATTAGTGATTCTCCTCAAACACCAGCTCTTGGTGCTGCCATGTTTGGTGCTGTAGCGGCAGGAAAAGAAAAGAGTGGTTATGAAGACATTTATGACATCGCGAAGAAGTTAGGTAAGATTAAAGATGTTGTTTATCGTCCTATTCCAGAAAATGTTAAGGTTTATGATAAATTATTTGCGGAATATAAGATTTTACATGACTATTTCGGTCGTGGATTAAATGATGTTATGAAACGCTTAAAGAAAATCAAGCAAGGTGAATAATACATGTTAGAAGCGTTAAAAGAACAAGTCTATCGGGCTAATATGGACTTAGTTAAACACAATTTAATTATCTTTACATGGGGAAATGCTAGTGGTATTGACCGGGAAACAGGCTTAGTTGTCATTAAGCCAAGCGGTGTTGATTACGATAGATTAACGCCTAATGATATGGTTGTTGTTAGTTTAGATGGAAAAGTCGTAGAAGGGCATCTTCGCCCTTCAAGCGACACTGCGACCCATTTAGAGATTTATCGTAACTTCCCAGAAATTGGGGGAATCGTGCATACTCATAGTACCTATGCGACGATTTTTGCGCAAGCTGGTCGGAGTGTGCTACCATATGGTACGACTCATGCTGATTATTTCTACGGTCCCGTGCCACTAACTAGAGCTCTAACTGAGACTGAAATTAATACCGATTATGAATTAAACACGGGAAAAGTTATCGTGGAAACATTAAAACTTAATAATATTGATCCTTTGGCAGTACCAGGAGTTTTAGTAAAAAATCATGGACCATTTACATATGGTAAAACCGCTCATGATGCGGTTTATCATGCCGTTGTTTTAGAAGAAGTGGCAAAGATGGCCCTCTTCACTGAGTTGCTAAATCCTCAGGTTGCTACCTTAGATCAATATTTATTAGACAAACATTACTATCGTAAACATGGCAAAAATGCTTACTATGGACAAAACAATTCAGGGAAGGAGTGAATTAGTTATGAAAAAAACTGTATGGTTTATCACTGGTAGTCAACATTTATACGGAGAAGAGGCTCTAAAACAAGTTGCGATTAACAGTAGAGTAATCGCTGAATACATCAATCAACATATGGAAGGTTTATGTGATATCATTTTCAAAGGTGTTGTTTCTACACCAAATGAAATTACCGAAGTATGCCGGGAAGTAAATGCTGACGATAATTGTATCGGTGTTATTACATGGATGCATACCTTTAGTCCTGCCAAAATGTGGATTAACGGTTTAACTAAACTTAACAAACCACAATTACATTTAAATACACAATATAATAAAGCCTTACCTTGGGATAAGATTGATATGGACTTTATGAACCTCAATCAATCAGCTCATGGTGACCTTGAATATGGCTTTATTAATGCCCGTTTACGTTTACCACGTAAAGTAGTAGTAGGTCATTGGCAAGATGAAGAAGTAATTAATGAAATCAAAGCATGGGTTAGAGTTGCTTCAAGCATCTATGCTTCTAAAAATACTAAAGTTGCTCGTTTTGGCGATAATATGCGTTATGTTGCCGTTACTGAAGGCGACAAGGTTGAAGCTGAAATTAAGTTAGGGTGGAGCGTAAATGGTTACGGTGTTGGCGATTTAGTTGAATATGTAAAACGCGTCGATGAAAAAGAAATTGACAAATTGATGGAAGAGTATAAAGAAAAATATACAATTAACACCGATAATATCGCTTCTGTCCGTTATCAAGCACGCTTAGAAATCGCGATTGAAAAATTCTTAACTGATGGTGGCTTTAACGCCTTTACAACTACTTTTGAGGATTTACATGGACTAGAACAATTACCAGGTCTTGCAGCGCAAAGATTAATGGAAAAAGGTTATGGTTTTGGTGCTGAAGGTGACTGGAAATTATCCGCATTAACTTATGTATTAAAATCAATGGGTAAAGGCTTACCTGGCGGAACAGCCTTTATGGAAAACTATACCTATCACCTAGAAAAAGACAATGAAAGTGTTCTTGGTGCCCATATGTTAGAAATTTGCCCAACCTTAGCACAAGGCGAAGTAAAAATTGAAGTTCATCCATTAAGCATTGGAGGTAAAGCAGATCCTGCTCGTTTCGTGTTTAATGGATTAACTGGTCCTGGTTTAATGGTAACCTTAGTTGATATGGGTGACCGTTTCCGCATGATTGTTAATAAAGTGGAATTATTACCAATTCCTCAAGCCATGCCAAAATTACCAGTAGCACGCGTCTTATGGAAACCACTACCTAATCTAAAAGATGCAACTGCTGCATGGATTTATGCTGGTGGCGCTCATCACTCAGTATTAACAACGCAATTAAATGTTGAAGATTTACGTTTATTTGCGAAGTATCTTGATATTGAATTTGTCTTAATCGATGAAAATCTCGACCTTGCGAAATTTGAACAAGAATTAATGATTAATGATGTCATTTGGAAACTTAAGGGAATTAAATAGGAGGAAGATTATGAAACTTGTAGTCAATGCAGATATCAAAAAAGGTAAGATTAATCGTAACATCTATGGTCATTTCTCAGAACATCTAGGAAGATGTATTTATGGCGGCATTTGGGTAGGTGAAGATTCACCCATTCCAAACATTGATGGTATTCGTAAAGATGTCTTAGAAGCTTTAAAAGAGCTTAATATTCCAGTTTTACGTTGGCCTGGTGGTTGTTTCGCGGATGAATATCATTGGAAAGATGGTGTTGGTCCTAAAGAAAACCGCAAAAAGATGATTAATACCCACTGGGGTGGAGTTGTTGAAAACAACCACTTTGGTACCCATGAATTCTTACGTTTATGTGAATTATTAGGTTGCGAACCATATATTTGCGTTAACGTTGGTAGTGGTACAGTACAAGAAGCTTCTGAATGGATTGAATACATGACCTTTGATGGCGAATCACCAATGGCAAATTGGCGTAGAGCTAATGGTCGCGAAAATCCTTGGAAAGTTAAGTATATTGGTGTAGGTAATGAATCTTGGGGTTGCGGTGGTAACATGCGTCCTGAATACTATGCTGATGAATACCGCCGTTATCAAACTTACATAAGAAATTATGGTGATAATCGTATTTATCGAATCGCTTGCGGTCCAAATGCGGATGATTACAATTGGACTGAAGTATTAATGCGTAATGCTCATTGGCATATGAATGGTTTAAGTTTACATTATTACACCATACCTCATAACTGGCATCATAAAGGTTCAGCAACGATTTTCGATGAAAAAGAATATTTCATCACATTAAAGAAAACCATGTACATGGATGAATTAATTACTAAACACAGCACTATTATGGACAAATACGATCCAGCTAAACGTGTTGGCTTAATCGTTGATGAATGGGGTACATGGTATGATGTTGAACCCGGTACAAACCCAGGCTTCCTCTATCAACAAAATACATTACGTGATGCATTAGTCGCCGCTATTAACTTTGCGATTTTCCATAAACATTGTGATCGTGTCCAAATGGCTAACATCGCGCAAACAGTTAACGTGCTCCAAGCTGTCATTTTAACTGAAGGTGCTGAAATGGTCTTAACACCAACATATCATGTCTTCAACATGTTCAAAGTGCATCAAGATGCTGACTACATTGAACTTAACTATGATAGTCCTAAGTATAAGATGGATAATGAAGAAATCCCTCAAGTTGTGGCTACTGCTTCAACAAAAGATGGCGTTCTTCATATCTCATTATGCAATCTTGATCCTCATAACGATATTGATGTTAATGTTGAATTACGTGGTAATCAATATAAAGAAGTTTCTGGTACAATTCTTACAGCACCAGCTATTAACTCTTATAACTCCTTTGAAAATAAGAATGTCGTTGCACCACAAAACTTCGATGGCGCTAAATTAACCAACGATGGTTTAGTAATCAGTTTACCAGCTAAATCAGTGGTGACTGTTGCGTTAAAATAATGGATCACAACCGTAAATGTAAATCTTGTGATGTAAAAATTACTATAACTGAAGAAGAATTATTGGATTTAATTGATGATTTACGTAAGCGTGGGGTAGACATCGCTAGTTACGATGTCTACCAACGCCGTTTAGAAAAGTGTTATAAATGTCCGCATTTAGATTTAACAGGAACCTGTCAATTATGTGGTTGTTTTGTAAAAATCAGAGCTTATGACAAAAATAAAGATTGTCCAGATTATTGTGAATCACGCTGGCAAGATATTTGATATTTGATTAAAAAAATAAAGATAAGTTTTATACTTATCTTTATTTTTTAGATTTAAATTTGAAAGGGTGAAGAATTTATGTCAACTCTTTATACTTCAAAATATATTAATCATAAACATGTAAATATAGATGATGCCTTTTGGAACCCCATTCTTAAACTTGTTGGAGAAGAAGTTCTTCCTTATCAATGGGAAGTATTAAACGCCCGCGTTCCAGGTATTGAAAAGAGTCATGCGATTCAAAACTTGCGTATCGCTGCAGGTGATGCCACTGGTGACTTCTATGGCTTTGTTTTTCAAGATAGTGACGTTGCGAAATGGTTAGAAGCTGTTGGTTTTTACTTGCAAAAGCATAAGAATGAAGCTTTAGAAAAAATTGCTGATGAAGTTATAGAATTGATTAGTAGAGCGCAAATGCCAGATGGCTATCTAGATACGTATTTTCAAATAAAAGAGCCCCATAAACGCTGGACGAATCTCTATGAATGCCATGAATTATATGTGGCAGGTCATTTGATAGAAGCTGGTGTCGCCTATTATGAAGCAACAGGTAAATCCAAAATCTTAGAAGTCTGTTGTAAGATGGCTGATCACTTAGTAAAGATGTTTGGGGAAGAGGAAGGTAAAATTAAAGGTTATCCAGGTCATCAAGAAATAGAACTAGCACTAGTAAAACTATATAATGTGACACAAAGAGAAGAATATCTCAACTTAGCGCGCTTCTTTATAACAGAAAGAGGTAAAGAGCCTAATTATTTCGTGATTGAATGGGAAACAACTCGTAATAAAATGACGCATTGGGGTAATCATCCTTGTGGGAAACCAGACTTAAAATATAATCAAGCCCATCAACCAATATATGATCAACAAGTTGCTGTAGGTCATGCTGTACGCGCTATGTACATGTATACAGGTATGGCTGATGTTGCTGCCTTAACTAATGATGACAAACTTTTACAAGCATGTCAAACACTATGGGATAATGTGACCAAGAAACAAATGTATATAACAGGTGGCGTAGGTTCAAATGTACATGGAGAATCTTTTTCTTTTGATTATGATTTACCTAATGATACAATGTATTGTGAAACTTGTGCTTCCATTGGTTTAATCTTTTTTGCTCAGCGGCTTCAACAAATTATTCCTAATAGTGAGTATGCGGATATCATTGAAAAATGTTTATATAATATTGTTTTAGGTTCAATTTCAGCTGATGGTAAACGCTACTTTTACGTTAATCCGCTTGAAGTAGATCCAATTAGTTCTAAATTAGATTCACGTAAACATCATGTTAAACCAGAACGT
Organism: Bacilli bacterium; assembly: GCA_012513195.1. Taxonomy (GTDB): domain Bacteria; phylum Bacillota_I; class Bacilli_A; order Haloplasmatales; family Haloplasmataceae; genus JAAZCR01. The sequence goes on from JAAZCR010000048.1 coordinate 7,140, forward strand.
CAACCTTGGTTTAGTTGTGCATGTTGTCCACCAAATGTAGTAAGATTGTTAACATCGTTAGGAAATTATATATATACATCTAATGATAAAGAGATTTATTTGCATCAATATATCAGTAGCGATTTAATTTATAAGATTAAAGACACTGATGTAAAAATTACTCAACAAGGTAGTTACTTAGAAGACGGTAAAATGCATATAACACTATCTCTACCAACTCCTGCGGAGTTTACATTAGCACTAAGAATTCCTAAGTGGGCAAAGCAAGCGATAATAAAGATAAATGGTGAAGAAATTAAGTATAGTAATTATCTTGTCGATGGGTATGTTAAGTTGACGAGAGTTTGGAATGATCAAGACACGATTAGTATTAAGTTTGCCCTTGGGATCATAATTATGGAAAGCCATCCATTTGTAAAATATAACACTGGTAAAGTATGCGTCATGCGAGGACCATTAGTATATTGTCTAGAAGAAGTTGATAACGGTAAGAATTTAGCGGGATTAAGTTTAGATATCACTAAACCTTTACATTATCATCAAGATGGTAGAATTGGTTATATTATTGGTAATGGTTATCGCCTAACGCTTACTGGTTGGGATGGTATGTTATATCGTCCATTAATGCAAACTGAAGAATCTTGTGAACTTAGATTTGTACCATACCATACTTGGGGTAATCGCGGTGTTGGCGAGATGATGGTATGGATTAGAAAGCATTAAACCACTAGTATTAACTAGTGGTTTTCTTTTTTCTGGTAATTTGTGATTTATTGATTTCTTTGGTAACATCTGTAGATAAAAATTAGAAATAAATTATTAACAGATGAATAAACTGTTTTAGTGATGTTCGACACTAATTGACAACTAATTAGTAGAGTTTTTTTAATATAAGAAATCTAGTAGTTATTATGTTAGGTTTGTAATTTAGCAATAATTAAAACTAATAATTTAACAAAAAAAGATAAACTAAATTTAATTAATACTCATTAAATTCAAATATATAATAATATTATTAAATTTGTAATTAATTAAAAAATAGTAATATAATCCATTTTTTATATAAAATAATGCATTTTGTCTGCGCTTTCATTGATTATAATTAACTTAAAGATATGAGAAAATCTACTAATCGTAGAACAGTAAAAGATAGAAACTCCTTTAATTGTAATTTCCATTAATTTTTACAAGGAAACCTTATAACTATATGTAACAAAGTTATGAACTAGAGAAAGAAAACTTATGTTAAATGCCTATTAGAATAATTTAAACAGTAGAAATTTAGTAAAATAATTAAAGTAAATCTGTGAAATCACGAAGTTTACTAATTCATAAACTATATAATAAAATAATAGTAAAATAATTTAATAAAATTGGTAAATATTCTTTATTTTCATGAAAAATTATAGTAAAATTATTATACTATAGAAGTTGTTGTCTTTTGTTTATTATTGTTTTATATGAGGGGAGAAAATTATGGCTACCATTAAGGAAATCGCTAAATTGACTGGAGTATCAATAACCACAGTTTCGCGTGTACTAAACCAAGATAAGTCATTCAGTGTTAGTGAAGATACTCGTCTAAAGATTCTACAAATGGCAGAAAAATTAAACTATGTTACACCTGCTAATCGTAGTACCAAAACTAATAATGTTCATAATCAACGCACGATTGGTTTGGTTTATTGGTACACAGTCACAGAAGAATTAAATGATCCTTATTATTTATCGATTCGGATTGGAATAGAAAACGAATGCCGTAACAATAATTTTAATCTACAAATTATACATTGTAGTAAAGACAATATGGATGAAATAGATAATCTAAAGGCAGATGGCATAATCGCTTTAGGTAAGTTCAGTCAACATTTCATTGATAAATTATACACTAAGTTTAGTAATGTAGTGGTAGTCGATTATTTAACTAAGCATTATTTTGTTGATGCTGTAACTTCAGATTTAACGGGTGCAATGGAGGATATAATTGATTATTTATTTAATAAAGGTCTAAAAAAGATTGGCTTTATTTGTGGTGTTGAACATACATTTGATGGAGAAGAAATCCTTGATGAACGTTTAGTGGCATATAAGAAGGAAATGTTTCTTCGGAATGCTTTTAATCAAAACTATATTTATTTAGGAAAATTTACTGCAGATAGTGGTTATGACATAATGACTAATATTATAAAAAATGATGAATTACTAGATAGTTATATTGTTGCCAATGATTCAATGGCTATTGGTTGTTTAAAAGCTTTGAATGAGAATAACATTCGTGTACCTGATGTTGTTTCTATTATTAGTTATAATAATACTTCTTTATCCCAATTTACTATACCTTCATTAACAAGTGTTAATATCAATACAAAACTAATGGGAGAATCTGCTGTCAGTCTTTTGATGGAACGTTTCAATAATGGCAGACAAGTTGCTAAAAAAGTAACGATACCTACAAATATTATTTTTCGTGATAGTTGTGTTTAATAAAAGAGGCTAAGCCTCTTTTTATTGGTTTATTGATATGTAAGTTATTTATTGTGATAAATTTATATATATGAAAATGAAAATTAATTCTTTTTATTTAAAAATGAAACCTTTGTAATAGCATATTTTTAAGAAAAATATGTTACAATACAAGTTGATAATTTAGTATTTCGTGCTTATAAAGGCAAAATATTATAAATATACATGAGGTGAGGAAAATGATCAAAGAATACACAATAAGAAATGAATTCTTAGAAGCATCCTTTATTAATTTAGGAGCAGCAATTACAAAATTAGTCGATTTACAAACAGGTATTAACATTATCTTAAGCCACAACGACCTCGAAGCGTATAAGACGAATCCTGGTTCGATGAATGCGATAATCGGTCGTCACGCTGGTAGAATTCAAGACTTTTATCTTAATGGGAATTTAGTAACTCTTCCTAAGACAAATAACAATAATTTCCAACTCCATGGCGGAAAAGATAGTTTTATGTTTAAATTCTTTGATGCTGAGGTACAAGATGATGCTATTACTTTCACTTATAACAGTCCCGCTAATGAAGGTGGTTTTCCTGGCAATGTAAAATTTTCCATTACCTATAAATTAGTGAATAATGAATTACAATTAATATATGAAGCTGTTAGTGATGAATTAACTTTAATGAACTTCACTAACCATGCATACTACAATTTAAATGTTGATAAAAACCAAGATATCCTTAATCATGTTCTTTATTTAAATTCTGATTATTATCTTGAATTAGCAGAAAATCTTTTACCATTACGAAAAGTTCCTGTTGATGATACACCAATGGACTTCCGCACACCTAAACCAATAGGACAAGACATATTTGAAAAACATCCACAATTAATATATGGTAAAGGATATGACTTACCATTTATTGTGAATAAACAAGATAAAATTAACCATGTTGCCAGTGTCTTTTCACCTGAAAGCAACTTAATTCTTGACATTTTAAGTGACCAAGATGTGGTTGTGTTCTATGCTGGTTGTCAAATGGATGAAACAATGGTTTTAAATGATGGTATTAAAGGCAAACAATATTTAGGTTTTTGTCTTGAACTTCAAGGTGTACCAAATTCTCCGAGCATTGAAGAGTTCAAAGATCGTAACATTTACCAACCAGGTGAAGTATATCGACAATTTACAATTTGGCGTATTAGTCATAAAAATTAATTGGAAACATCCCTTTCATAGTTATTAATGAAAGGGATGTTTTTATCACCTTTCTTTTTTATTAAAAATGTTGTAAAATGTAACTATATAGGAATAATTGTAGGTGAAGGTGAAAAGATGGCGACTATAAAAGAGATTGCCCAATTAACAGGTGTATCAATAACCACGGTTTCTAGGGTGTTGAACCAAGATCGAAATTTTGTGGTTTCCGACGAAACACGTTTAAAGATTATCCAGACTGCAGAAAGATTAAATTACATTACCCCAGCTAATCGAAATCTTAAATTAAAGAATAATAAGTCACGCCGTAAAATCGGACTTGTATATTGGTATACTACCAATGAAGAAATAAACGACCCTTATTATTTGTCGATTAGATTAGCAATTGAGAATCAATGTAAACGAAACAACATTAATCTAGAAGTAATTCATATGACAAAAGATCAAGATGCAAACATTGAGAATCTAAAAGCTGATGGCGTAATCGCCCTAGGAAAGTATAGTCAAAACTTTATTAATAGACTTTACGCTAAGTTTAATAATGTAGTTATCGTTGACTGTCCATGTAAGCACTATTTTGTTGATACTGTAACTTCAGATTTAGCTGGTGCTATGGAAGAAATACTTGACTACTATTTCTGTAAAGATATTAAACGTGTGGGATTTATATGTGGAGTTGAACATACATTTGATGGCGAAGAGTTGCTCGATATCCGTCTAGTAGCCTATAAAAAAGAAATGTATTTAGGCGGAGCTTTTAATCAAAATGATATTTATCTAGGTAAGTTTACTGCTGATAGTGGTTATGAAATCATGTCTGAGATTATTAATAAAGATGAATTATTAGATGGTTATATTGTTGCTAGTGATTCGATGGCGATTGGTTGTTTAAAAGCCTTAAATGAAAATAATATTCGTGTTCCTGATGTTGTATCTATTATTAGCTACAACAATACTTCGTTAGCCCAATTTACGATTCCTTCGTTGACTAGTGTTAACATTAACACGAAATTGATGGGTGAGTCGGCAGTAGATTTATTAGTTGAACGTTTTGCGACAGGACGACAAGTAGCAAAAAAAGTTACAATTCCTACAAATATCGTTTTCCGTGATAGTTGTGTAAAATAAGACCGAATAGCAATCTTAAGATTATCTAGATACCTATTTTTCTAACAAAAAAAGAATCAGTATTTGAACTGATTCTTTTTTAAGTCTATCTAATTTTTAGCGTATATTGGTTTAGAAAGAACTATAATATCACAATAATCAGTTATTATTGGATCAATATATAACAACTCTTCATCAGGGTTTATGGAAAATGTGTAAGTAAAATTGATATCTGATAATCAGAGAAATCTTCAATCGTGATAAAATCAGTTACATCAACAGTTGTATCATTTAAAATGTAGTTAGAAGTAAGATGTTTTTTTGTCACAATTAATAGACTTAGATTTTTTAGTTTAAAACTGGGAACGCCATAATTCTTTAGTTTTAATGATAATGTAACTGTATTATTATTTATTTCTGAGGTTATGATTTCTAATCTATTTTTATAATGATTTATTAAATCGATAAAAGTGATGTTTTCACGATGCTTATAATTATCTGTTTCTTCAAGTAAATTGATGGTATATTGGTCAACTAAAGGTAATTCCACATCTACAATATATGATAAGTATCCCTTATCTTCGATTAAGACTTTTTGCCAGTTGTTTTCATTTGTACTAGTTATTACTAGGTAAAGTTTGGAATAGGGTATTTTTTCTTTTATGGAGAAGCTTACTCTCACGTTGACACTTTTCTTATCTTCAGTAAAATCACGTATTTCGAACTTGAAATCGGTAATCCATTCTTGTTGTTTAAGCAATTTATTAAACTTAGAAAGAATTGCTTGATATTGATCATAAAGCGAATTATAGCGACTAACCATTTCATTATATACAGCATCAATATTCCAACTAACTTCATTTGTCTTTACATTGAGACGAATCACCAAAACTAAGATAATGATGAGTATAACTGATAGAAGAAAGTTAATTGGTTCCATAAAACTAAAAGACTTCTTCCCATGTAAGGTATTATTTATTTGTTTTTTATAAAGTATTTGATATAGGAAAACGATTATCGCAATTAGTGCGAAAAAAACAAGAATCATTAAGATAATATACCGAATTTTTACACCAACAGATATCATCTTAACCTCCTAAAAACCAATGAATTCTTTGAACTGATAGTAATAGCTTCTAGTAACTTCGAGTTTATGGTTGTTTTTCATGATAAGAATAAGTTTCATATTGAATGATGGACGTATCTCTTTAATTTGCCACTTGTTGACGATACAACTCTTGTTTATTCTTATGAAGCCTTTATCTTCAAATAATCCTTCAATTTCATATAGTTTTTCTTTAATCGCATACTCTTTTTCTAAGGTCTAGCAAATTACATCATGTCCGAAAGATTCAATATAGACGATTTCTTGATAGGGGATAAATTCATATCGATCGCGATATTTACCAACAATGTTATCGATGGAGCTGTTCAGTTCTTTGAGTACAAGATCAGCATCATCACTTACGATAAAGCCACCTTGTTCGAGCATCTTTTTATATTTCTCGTAGTTTTCTTTTCGCGCCATTATTTTGACTAACATACCCACCATCCATTCATTGGCATTATATCAGTTAAGATGAACATGATGAACAAGATTTTCCTATCTTGCATTCAAGACTACATAAGCTACAGTTGTTATCATTATAACATCAACAGGTAAAATTAAGTAAATATTTTCATAAATTTTGGATGTTTTATTGAGAATTAATTGTAAACAAGGTAAAATATCTCTAAAGAAAGAAGGAGTGATAAAAATGCTTTCGAAAGAAGAAGCTAAACTCGTCCTTGAAACGTGTTTAGAAACGGGAGGGGACTTCGCGGAAATCTTTTTAGAAGATACAGTACAAAATGATTTAGAACTAAGTGGTGGTAAAATCACCAAATCCAACACTAGTTTAATTCATGGGGCTGGGTTACGGATTTTACGTGATGATCAAGAAGTATATGGTTACACCAATGATACTTCCTTACAAGGGTTACTTACACTCGCTAATTCTTTAAAAACGGGTTTCAACTATGAAAAATTAAATATTTCTTTTGATTTAGAGGAAGTAGATCTTCCTAATAATCATCTAGCGGTTATTAACCCTTTAAGTTTAAGTAATGTTGATAAAATCAAATATCTACAAACCGTATATGAAACAGCGAAGAATTATCATGAGTCAATAACCCAAGTAATTGCGACGATTTGGGAACATAATCAAATAGTCACTATATATAATACAGAAGGTCGAATTGCGAAGGATGAAAGGCATCATGTTCGTTTAGCTTTAAATGTCGTTGCGAGTAAACCAGGTGTGATGCAGACAGCACATGATTCCATTGGTGGCAATTGCGGTTATGAGTTATTTGACCAACGTGATTTAGTCGCTTTCGCGCAAGATGTTGCACAAAGTGCTGTAACGATGCTTGAAGCAGAAGAAATGGTTGGACAAATGTTACCAGTTATTATTCATAATGGTTTTGGTGGCGTTATTTTACATGAAGCTTGTGGACATGCTTTAGAGGCTACAAGTGTCGCTAAAGGATTATCTGTCTTTTGTGGTAAACTAGGTGAACAAATCGCAAGCCCTATCGTTACAGCTGTAGATGATGGTACTTTACCAAATTATTGGGGTAGTGCTAATATCGATGATGAAGGTACACCAACGCGAAGAAATGTGTTAATTGAAAATGGTATTCTCAAGAGTTATTTAGTAGATAAACGCAATGCCCGCAAGATGAAATGTGAAATTACTGGTAGTGCTAGAAGACAATCCTATCGTTTTTCACCAACATCAAGGATGACTAATACTTTCTTTGTGAATGGTAATTCAACATTTGAAGAAATAATTAAGAATACAGAGTACGGATTCTTTGCTAAACGGATGGGTGGAGGTTCGGTAAACCCTGCTACTGGAGAATTTAACTTTGCGGTTAATGAAGGATATATGATTGAAAATGGTAAAATTACTCGTCCTGTTCGCGGTGCTACATTAGTAGGTAATGGAGCAGATATCTTAAAACAAATCGATATGATCGCAAACAATTTGTCCACTGGTCATGGTATGTGTGGTTCTTTAAGTGGATCCATCCCAGCAGATGTTGGCCAACCAACGATTCGAGTTAAGAAAATGACCGTTGGTGGTAGAGGAGGAAAAAAATAATGAATTATGAGTATTTGTTTAAACGTGCCCAAGAATTAAATATTACTGACATTGAAGTTTATACAGAACTAAAAGAAGGTTTAGATATTAGTTTATTTAACGGTGCTGTTGATAAAAATGTGATGTATAAAACAACTGGGATCGCCTTAAGAGGTTTGTACAATGGACAAATGGGCTATGTCAGTAGTGAAAATTTAGCGGATGATAAAATAGATTATCTCCTAGAACGGTTAATTGATAATGCGAAGGTTTTAACCCTTGATGAAAAGAGTTTCATTTATGAGGGCTCTGATAGTTATCCAGAAGTAGAAGAGCGAGCCCTTACCTTTACAGAAG
>JAAZCR010000049.1 GCA_012513195.1 Bacilli bacterium
AGTTATATCTATTTACCGAAAGTAGGTAGTTATGATGAATAAAAACTTATATAGATCTTTAGTCTGGACGGTTCTTGTAGTAATATTATCATTTGCGACATACTACATTTACAAATCTACCATTACCAATTCAATAAAACTTCAGATTGAACAAGAAAAAGCTGCTTTGGAAGAATATACAGGTGGAGTAGGGAAAATTGATTTAATCAATCTTAATATCGCTCGTTATAGACGATATGTTATCGAAGATAACAAATATTCCTACTATATACCTGATGGATTAAATCTACAAGAAATATTAATGCATTATGTGGAACGACCCATATTATTATCTGATGCTGAGTTAATAACAGTTGCTGATAGTACGGATGTACCTAAAAGCATCGATCTTGCTGGTTACCCTGATGTTAAAGCAGTAAAACTAAGCGTAAACTTCTATGTAGATGACCTTAGTGAACTTTATAAATACATCGAAGAACTACAAAATAGCGTACGATTAATCTATATTGGTAGTATCCGTTATGTACTACCTGCACCTGGTTCTACAAACACGAAAATACGCGTAACGATGGAATACTATTTGTTCTATCGCAATGTTGCACAATAAAAACCACCTAAATAACTTAGGTGGTTTGTTCACGTTCTTTGACCATTTTTAAAATCTCTTCTTTTAAAGCATCTACCATTTCTTCTTGACTTACTTTTCGGACAATTTGTCCCTTCTTAATTAACATACCCATATTCTTACCTCCCGCAATCGCTATATCAGCTTCACGGGCTTCACCTGGGCCATTTACTGCACATCCCATGACGGCTACTTTAATATCAGCATGAATATTTTGGAGAAATTTCTCGATTTCCTTGGCAACAGGAATTAAATCGAATTGAATTCTCCCACAAGTAGGGCAAGAAATGAGGGTTGGGACATTCTTAATGAGGTTAAAATTTTTGAGGATTTCTTTACATACAGCGATTTCTTCAACAGGATCATCGGATAGTGATACTCTAATCGTATCCCCAATACCTTCATTTAAAAGAATTCCTAAACCAATGGCACTTTTAATCGTACCTGTGAATTTGGTTCCCGCTTCAGTTATTCCTAAATGGAGCGGATAGGGGAAGGTTTCTGCCGCAAGCTTATATGCTTGAATGGCCATTTGGGTATCTGATGATTTTAAGGAAATGACAATATCACGAAAATCAAATTTTTCTAGTAACTCAACATGATATTTAGCACTTGCGACCATTGCTTCTGCGGTCGGATGACCATATTGTTCAAGGATATGTTTTTCTAATGATCCACTATTAACACCAATCCTAATAGGGATTCTTGCGAGTTTGCAGGCATTAACAACTTCTTTAATCTTATCTTCACTACCAATATTACCTGGATTGATTCTTACTTTATCAATGCCATTTTCAATCGCAATTAAGGCATATTTATATTGAAAGTGGATATCAGCAACAAGGGGAATATGCGTTCTTTTCTTAATTTCTTTAATCGCATGAGCATCTTCTTCATCTAAAACAGCTAATCTTACAATTTGGCAACCGGCTTCTTCTAACTCATTGATTTGTCTAACAGTTGCCTCAACATCTTTGGTCTTTGTATTAGTCATGCTTTGAATAACAACGCTATTTTGCCCACCAATTATCACATTACCCACTCTAACTGGTCGTGTATCTGTTCGCTTGTACATATCTCGATTCCTTTCTAATTATAAAATTACTTAAAACTTGTATAATAAGAGGTGTATAATATAAGTGTAAATATTGTTATAACACTCTCATTATAGCAATATTTACACCTTATTACAATAAATTTAATTTTTAAGGAGGTATATCCGATGGTATATGAGTTACCCAAATTACCCTATGCTTATGATGCGTTAGAACCTGTAATTGATGCACGCACCGTTGAAATCCACTACTCAAAACATCATCAAACGTATCTAACTAATCTAAACAAAATCGTAGAGGAAAATCCACAAGTATTTGCAG
>JAAZCR010000006.1 GCA_012513195.1 Bacilli bacterium
CTATTGAGTAGTTCAAAATCAATACAAACTAATTACGGTTAATCGTTGTAACTTTTAGAAATTAATCTTAAATATAAGTAGGAGTAGTGGCTTATCAATTTACAAATTTGCATAAGGTCATACGTGATTTATTAGATTCTTTTATTTACTTTTTTAAAATTATAGTTTATAGTCAATAGATAGATGTACAACTTTATATCTTAACTTATGACTTAATGATTTGTTAGTTGCTGATTTATAGATGTTAAATATTTTGGTTGCGTCAATAATTATGTGTAAATGATTTTATAGGAAATCATCCTGTGGTATGCTAGATTTCATATTAATAAGCATAGTGACATTGATAGGATGACTTTTACTTACACATAAATGTTAACTCTACTTATAAATATCAAGTAAAATATATAAAGATCACATTAATTAGTTCTAGAACATTATTTGGAGGTTGTCATGGTACTATCTGCGATTATTTTTGGTCTATGTGCAGTAATAATGATCACTATCGGTTTTCTACAATATAAAAGTAAAACTCCAGTTACATTTTATACTGGGGAGAATCCCTATAAACCAGAAGAAATCACTGATGTTAAAGCATGGAATAGAAAACATGGATTAATGTGGATAACATATGGAATCATAATTATCATATCTTGGTTTATAGGATACTTGCTTAGTGATAGTTTGTGGATGCTTCTACCCTTTATTCTTGGTTTCTTTGTGCCAATCTTTGTTATGATAGGATATCATGAATATCTAGTAAATAAGTATAAAAAATAATGTTTAAGATAAAATAGACCCTATAAATAAGTAATTAAAATAAGAAATGTTCTATTTTTAAATTCGTTATTTTTAGTGTCTTTTTTATTTTGTCCTTTTTTAGTTTTAAGACTCTTATAAAAATCTATATTAATGGTCTTATTTCAATATTAAATAGTTTTATGTTATCTGATGTTAGTATAATTACATGGACATAAAAATTTAACTAGATAGATATAGTATCTATTTTAATATTACAAAAAAATATTCAATTAAAACCATGTAAAGTTATAGTTGTTAATACATTTTTTACTTAATTTGAAAATTGTTACTGATTTGAATAATTTCCATAATACCTTTACCATATCATTATAATTCTTAGTTTAAAGAATGGATTTACCATATAGCTCACCTAAATTACTAATCTGGAAATAATAACCGCTATCGTTTATAATTGTACTGTTAGTGTTATTATATTATCTTTTTTATTTTTACTTAGTTAAGGATGATATTATGAATAAAGTTGTCATTGGAATATTAGCTCATGTCGATGCAGGAAAAACGACATTATCGGAAGCACTATTATATATGAGTGGAAAGATTAAATCAATTGGTCGGGTTGATAATAAAGATGCTTATTTAGATACTTATGCCTTAGAAAAAGAACGGGGTATCACGATTTTCGCTAAACAAGCAGTATTTAATATCTTTGATTTAGATGTTACCTTATTAGATACTCCAGGGCATGTCGACTTTTCTACGGAAATGGAAAGAACCCTACCTTTGCTTGATTATGCAATTTTAGTGATTAGTGGTGCTGACGGTATACAAAGTCATACGAAAACGTTATGGATGTTACTGGAAACATATAATATACCTACGTTTATTTTTATAAATAAAATGGATCAAAATGGTACTGATAAAGAAGATTTAATCAAAGAGTTAAAGGAAGAGTTAAATCAAGGATGTATTGATTTTAATAACCTTGATGAGGATTCTTTCTTTGAAGAAGTCGCTATGTGCGATGAAAGAGTGTTGGATGATTATCTACATACTGGCTATATTGATATTGATGTTATAAGATCACTTATAATTGAACGCAAAGTTTTTCCTTGCTTTTTTGGGTCGGCGTTAAAACTTGATGGCGTAGAAGACTTTATTCAAGGATTATATAGTTATATTGTTCCACCTGTTTATCCTAATGAATTTGGAGCGAAAATCTATAAAATTACTAGAGATGAAAATGGTAACCGTCTTACTCACATGAAAATTACCGGTGGGAAATTAAAAGTTAGAGATACCTTAACTCATAATAAATGGGAAGATAAAGTAAATCAAATTAGAATATATTCAGGTAATAAATATGAAATAGTAAATGAAGTTACTCCAGGCACTGTATGTGCTGTCACTGGTTTATCAACATCATTACCAGGCGAAGGATTAGGTTATGAGGAATCTAATTATGTACCACTTATTGAACCAGTTTTAGTTTACCGGTTAATCCTTCCTCATGATTGCGATCCAAGAGGAATTCTTCCTAAACTTAAACAACTTGAGGAGGAAGAACCAGAACTTAAAATAATTTGGGATGAACAGTTACAAGAAATCCAGTTAAGAGTTATGGGGGAGATGCAACTGGAGATATTACAACGATTAATTTTAGAACGCTTTGGCATATTGGTAGGATTTGCGGATGGGGGTATCATTTATAAAGAAACAATCGCAAATACCGCTTACGGAGTAGGACATTTTGAACCATTAGGTCATTATGCTGAAGTTCATCTCTTACTAGAGCCAGGCGAAAGAGGAAGTGGAATTGTAATCGAGAATAAATGTAGTGAGGATACCTTAAG
>JAAZCR010000050.1 GCA_012513195.1 Bacilli bacterium
GACACATAAAGCGCCATGGATGAAAACTTCTGTTTCAATATCTACTTCATCATTAATCCGTTTTATTTCTTCAATAGTATTCTCTCTAGCTAAAACTATTCGACTAACTCCTTCATTTTGTAGTAATTTAAGGCCTGAGAGATTATGAATAGTCATTTGTGTAGATACGTGAATTGGTAAATCGGGATAATGGTTCCGAATCGTACGCAATAATCCTAAATCTTGCACAATGATGGCATCGACATCATGATGATATAAAAAATCAATGAAATTTAAGACTTCTGGAAATTCATCATCATAGATTAATGTATTGACTGTCACATACACTTTAACATTGTATAAATGGCACAGTTTAATCGCTTCAACTATTTCTTCATTTGTAAAGTTTTTGGCATACGCTCTTGCGCCAAATTGATTGCCACCTAAATATACTGCATCTGCGCCACAAGCTATGGCCATTTTCAATGCTGCCATTGAGCCACATGGTGCTAATAACTCAACTTTTTTCATTGATTATCCCTTTTTTATTTAGAAATTAACATATCCGCAAAGTAGCCAATCACAAAAGATAATGCAGCTACTCCTAAACTAATCGTAACCATTTCAAAGAAGCGCTTTTTAAATGAATAGTCCTTGGCGACAGAAATATAGTAATTAAATACGAAAATGATGAGTACTACTACAGTTAGTGTAACTAAAGGACTTACTAAAGAAGTCGCAAATAAGAAATAAGGTAAAATCATGAAGATAACCGCAAAAATATATGCTACACCTGTATATAAAGCCGATTTTAACGCAAAACTCTTACTTTCTTCCTCTTTAGAAGATAGATATTCGCTTGACGCCATCGATAAACTCGCCGCAATACCAGTAATTAGTCCCGCTAATCCAACTGTTCTAGCATTATCTAGAGCAAATGTTAACCCAGCTAATGTTCCGGTTAATTCTACTAAAGCATCATTTAGACCTAAAACAATTGAACTTACATACTTTAATTTTTCTTCATTTAAGGTATCAATTAATTGTTTTTCATGTTCTTCTTCATCCGCAATTAACCGTTCAATACCTTCTACCTTACCAACTAACTCATGATAAATGCTTTGTTGTTTTTCTTCGCCACGTTCTAGTAGTTTAATTCCAAAAGTTAAACCAAAAATACGTGCGAGTAAGAAGAAAAACATGACCGTAAAACGATTTGGATTAACTTTTTGTTTTGTTAGTTTTTCAAGAAATTGATAATGACGTAATTCATCTAATGCGATTTTTTCTAATAATGTTCTGTTATGTTCATCTTTTTGTTTTGTTGCTAATTTAGAATATACCAGATAATCAGTAATTTCCCGTTTTTGTAAGAACAATAAACCATTCAACATTCTTTTATCCACTATTATCTTCGTCTCCTTCTATTTTCAATATCGATTATATTCTATCACAATCCGTAAATAAAAAAAACAACCGTTAAGGTTGTTAAATGGATATTTTCCACTTTTCTTCTTCATACTCATATTGTTTCACATAGTTTTGAACAAGTATAAGGGCGCCAATTAAAGTAGGCAAAATCATATTATTTGTAAGGTTATAGGCGATATTGGGGTATTCCTCATCAGTTGCGATATATGGTGCATTTTCTTCAATCACTTCTAAGTCACTTTGAACATGATAAAAGATATTTTTATCTTCAAGGTGGGGAACTAAAGTTAATCTACAATTTAGGGATGTTCTTTTTCCTTCTAGATTTACTTCATTATCCATAAATTCCGCAAAATAACTATTAATTAGAAATAAAGTGTTTACCGCTGGTTTATCAAAGAAAAGTTCACTTTCTTTCCGATTTGTGAAGATGAGTTTATTTGTTTCAATAATTCTACCTGTTTTAGTAGTGATGTTGATAGTTGTATCATCAAGGACTATATCAGTTATTTCTTCTTTTTCAAATAGTTCAATATTGTAATCGGTAATCTTTTTAATAAATGCTTGATAAAGTTTTTGCGGATTTAATTTCATCGCACTTTGATAACTTAATTTTGCTGTATTAATCGGAAAGAGAAAACGATGAGGTTCTGTATATTGGTAATCTAGTTTTGGATAGCGTGTAAATTCACATTGATCATCTAAATCTTCAACTAATCTCATTAAAAGATATTGCGCTTCTAAATTTAGTTGGAACAAATCCAAATGAAACATCTCTGGATAATACTTAATAAGACTTTGAAATTCACAGTCAAAGTCACTCATCCCCTCATATTGATACGCATCACATCCTAAGGGGTCAATAATGATTACTTTTGTCTTTTGACGATTAAAAATGTATCCAGTTAATAATCCTTCAAGTCCACCACCGATAATTAATACATCGCAATTCAATTTAGGGATACATAATAATAACCTCCAGTTAACTTTCCCCTTTATTATTATGGAAAGATATGGAGGTTATCATTTATTCAATTGAAAAATACTTATGGATTTTTAATAGGTAAAAAGTGATACCGTAGATAACAATGCCGATAATAATCGTAAGGTAAAGATTTTTGACGAGAAATAAGAAAGGCAGCATGATTAAGACAGCTATGACTACTTTTAAAATAGGGTAATATGGCATGATAATCTCTTTACGATTGATGATGATGAGCATTATCAACATGATTAATAAAGCGATGATATTACTTAAGCATGCGCCAATTATACCAAATTGGCTTATTAATAATAAATTACCACTACATTTAAGTAATAAACCAACGAAGACGATAAAAAGTAAATTTCGCTTAGATGTCATCATTGAAGTATATGTTAACACTAAAGCATATATAAAAATAATAGCCATATTGACTTGTAAAACATGACTTAAGTTGCGATCTTTAAATAATAATATATTAACCTCGGGCATAACTTTAATTAAGCCCACCGTGGCCGGTAAAGCTAAACTTACAATTGCCAGGATTATTTGTTGAAAATCGTACTTACTTTTGGCATGAGGAATGAATGTAGAAAGAAGCGGGAAGACATAAAATAAGGCAGTTTGAATGAGGGGTAAACTCCGATCATAAATACCTTTTATGACCATTGCTTCTTCTAATGTCATTTTCTTTATCAAAGTATTTATAAAAGTAAAACTATCAATTACCTGCATTAATAAAAGAATTGTCGCACTTAAGAGTAAAAAGACACTTCGTTTTAAAATACTATAACCATATTTTAAGTCAATGTTGTTAAATTGTAATTGTCTTAGACTAAACTTACTTATTACCACTATTAAGCC
>JAAZCR010000051.1 GCA_012513195.1 Bacilli bacterium
GCCCCATGTTGATGAAAACTAAGGTCCTGTTTAATACCTTCTGCATCACCTGAAGCGATGTAGATTTCTCTCGCAAAGCGATTCACAGCTCGCGTAAGTAATTCTTCATCATTTTCAAATAATGCATAATGAATTGTTCCCCATACTCCCCAAGTAAGGTTAGCACCACCCCATTGATACTCTATTCGTTGATTATGACTCATTGAACCACGACGAAGTATTCTTAATATCCCTTCACGTAAATCGTCTGCTAAATACTGATTTAAAGGTATAACAATACGAGCTAAACGGTGTGGCAGCCCGATTTCGTTCCACCACCAATTTGGGTGAATAAAATCACGATTTGTCCACCAAGCTAAGGCACGCAAAACTTTATCACGTGTTTCTTTTTCTTCTTGAAGATGTTTTAATCCTAACCCATAAATAATATCGATAAGCCTTTGAATGTGAAGCAATGTTTTCCAACCTGATAGATCAGGTTGTTCTAATGGTACATCTTCCCAATAAAGGGTGTTGTCATCGGCTTCTTGGAGTTTATTAAGTAAAGCACGCGCTTTTAAGGTTAAGTCATCTTCACCACTAATATCCCAACGATTACCAAAAATACTTTCTAAATATCGCTTTACTAAGTTTTCCATTTACTTATCTCCTTTTCTGCATTAATCAGTCGTAATTATATCTACTATTTACTGAAAAATAAACCCAAAATAAAAAAAGAACTCCATTATGAAGTCATAATGAAGTTTAATACTTATTTTTTACGAAGAAAAGGAAGGATTGTAACTCATTTAGTAAATCAACATCATAAACGTATACATTACGAGAGACATGCAAACTTACTGATGAGAAGTTGAAAATACCTTTTATTCCGCATTTTTCTAAACGTTCCGCAATTTCATTCGCATTTTGAGGTGGTACTGCAAGAATCGCAACGCGTATTTTATTCTTAGTAATCACTTCTTCTAATTGATCAATATGAAGCACTTCAACCCCACTAAAAGTTTTACCGACAATTTCTGGATTAACATCAAAAGCATATGCAATCTTTATTGGGTTTAAAGTATTTTGAGATTGTGATTTCATTACATTATATTGGAGAAAGGCTTTACCTAGATTACCAACACCGATTAACACGCACTTTTCGACATTATTTAAATCGAGAAAATCATTTAATGCATACAAAACTTTACTAACTTCATAACCGTAACCTTGGCGTCCTAATTCTCCGATATATGAAAAGTCGCGACGAATCGTAGCTGGATCGATTTTGAGTATATCACCTAATTGGGACGATAAGACCCGTTGGATTCCTTGTTCATGAAGGCTTTCAAAACAACGACGATAAAAAGGAAGTCTCTTAACTGTCGCTTTAGGGATCTTGTACATCATTACACCACCTTTATCTAAATTTTCACAATTTTTTATTATAATATATCATTTATTGCTGAATTTGTAAATAAATAAAGTTTCTTTGTCAAAAAACTTTGTATTTTAAATTATTTTCAGTCATGATACAATAAAGGCGGTGATTATCATGATTGTCCTTAGCGTAAAAAACCTTACGAAGTACTATGGTTCCGAACTTATATTAAGTAACATTAATCTCACTTTATCATCTACAGATAAAATGGCCATAATTGGCAGAAATGGTGCTGGTAAAAGTACATTGGCGAAAATCATCTGTGGTCTTGAAGATTATGATCAAGGTGAAATTTATATTGCTTCTGGCATGAAAGTAGGATATTTTTCGCAAGAAAGCACATTAAATTCGGAACTTACACTCTATGAAGAACTACAAACGGTCTTTCAAAGACAATTAAATCTAAAGTCCCAACTTCAAGATTTAGAAAGACAAATGAACGATGGAAAATCAATCGATTTTGATTTTTATACTAGGTTATTATTAGAGTACGAAGATATCGGTGGGTTTGTCTTTGAATATCAGGTTGAAACCATGCTTAATAAGTTTGGCTTCCATAACCGCTTTTATGAAAAGGTTAGTCATTTAAGCGGTGGGGAAAAGACGCGTTTAGCTCTAACTAAATTACTACTTGAACAACCTGATATTTTAATAATGGATGAACCTACTAATAATCTTGATATAGAAACTGTAGAATATTTAGAGAGTTTCCTAAAAGCATATAAAAATAGTGTTATCATCATTAGCCATGATCGCTACTTTATCAATCAAATTGCCAATATAATTTACGAAATTGAGTTAACTGAAGGATATCTGTATCAAGGTAACTATGATAATTATCTTGTTGAGAAGAACAAGCGATATCAAAGTTTACTGAAACAATACGAGCTCCAACAAAAGCTTATTCAAAAGGAACAAGAATTCATTAATAAAAATCTTGCCCGTGCAAGCACCACCAAAAGAGCGCAATCGCGCCGTAAGAAATTAGAAAAATTAGAAATAATTAAAAATCCACAAGTAGATGATAAAAGTATTAACCTAAAACTTGATGTAAATAGCGATACTGGTAACATCGTTCTCGAGGTACAAGATTTAGCCATCGGATATGATAAACCTTTTGTGGAAAATATCAACTTCCTCATTGAAAAAGGCGAAAGAGTCGCCATTCTAGGCGCCAATGGTACAGGAAAATCCACCTTACTAAAAACCATTAATCAAGTAATTCCGCAAATCTGTGGAAAGATTAGATATGGTGCCCGCGTTGAAATAGCTTATTTTGACCAAGATTTATCACTATTAAACAGTGATAAAACAGTACTTGATGAAATCTGGGATGAATACCCAACAATGTTAGAAAAGGATATTAGGAAACTACTTGGTAATTTCTTATTTACTGGTGATGATGTATATAAGGTCATTCATAATCTTAGCGGTGGAGAAAAGGTCAGATTAGCCCTAGCGAAACTATCATTAAAAAATGCGAATTTTCTTATCCTCGATGAAGTTACCAATCATCTAGATATTCTAAGTAGAGAAGTATTAGAATCAGAACTGTTAAACTTCCCTGGAACAATACTTTTTGTCAGTCATGATAGGTTCTTTATAAAAAAACTAGCCACCAGAATCTTTGTGATTAAAGATAATAACGTAATTGAATATAATGGCGATTATGATTATTATCTCGAAAAGAAACAACAAGAAGAAGTTCAAACTATAGATGTGAAAGCAAATCCGAATAGTGATTATGAACTTCAGAAACGCTTGAAAAATGAACAGAAACGCCAAGCAAAACTCATAACCCAATTAGAAACAGAAATAAAACAACTAGAAGAAGAAATTAATGAACTCATTAATTTCTCCCAAACAGAAGAAGTCTACTCCGATTATAAAAAAGCGCATGAAGTACACCAATTAATCGAATCTAAACAAAAAGAACTTGATGAAAAGATTCATACTTGGATAGAATTAATAGAATAAGCAGTGATAAACATCACTGCTTTTATTATTGTCAAAATGTTAGATAATTATCTAATTTTTTAATTGACATTTTATGTTTAAATACATATAATATAGATAAATCGAACAAATAGGAGGCAACTATGAGCACAAAATTACTTAAACGCAAAGACTTTTCCCTATTGATATTTGGTAAATTATCATCACTCTTAGGAAGCAACATGTTGCAGTTCGCCCTATCATTATATGTACTCTCTCTAACTGGAAGTGCAACCATCTTTGCGTCAATTCTTTCGATAACAATTTTCCCTAGATTACTCATTTCACCAATCGCTGGAGTTTTTGGCGACTGGTTTGACAGGAAAAAGAGCATCATCTTACTTGATTTGATCAATGGTTTTATTATCGGAATTTTTGGTTTAATTTATTTCTTTAATGGTGAATTAAATCTATTTTCAATATATATCTTTGTTATCCTTCTTGAAATTACCGAAATCTTCTATCATTCTTCGATGAGTGCGGTTATTCCAAGCATGGTCTGGAAAGAAGATTTACTCGAAGCAAATTCTATTAACTCTTTCGTTAACCACATTGGGCAGTTAATCGCTCCTACTATCGCTGCTCTATTGTATGGTAGTTACGGTATTTTTATTCTTTTCATTATTAATGCGATTAGTTTCGTAATCGCTAGTTTAAGTAAACTAGGAGTTAAGATACCTAAAACCAATAACAGTGATAAAGAATTTAACATACGTACCTTTAAAAATGATTTCTTAGAAGGTATAAAGATTATCCGCGGTAATGAATTTATTAAAACCACCATTAGTCTTGCATCAATAATAAACTTTGTAATATCCCCGCTCTTTTCCATTGGTTTAATCTTCGTCATTAAACAAATTCTCCATGCGAGCGATTTTCAATATGGATTGTTCCAAATGGCCTACTCATTATCCGCCATCATCGCGCCGTTTTTCGCAGGTGCTTTAATTAAAAAAGTTAAATTCGGAAAAATCTGCTTCGTTGGTTTCCTTAATATATCCCTTTTAATCCTTGTTATGTCCTTAATTCCTTCCGACCTTCTTTTAAACAACTTTAAACCCAACGGTTTCCCATATATCATCTTATTAGTTATTACCTTCATAATGGGTATCATCATTGTAATCGTCAATATTGCTATTGGAACTATCTTTAATCAAATCGTACCGCTCGAAGCGATGGGGAGAACGTCCACGGTCTTATCACTAACTGTAACGATTTTAATACCCTTAGGTCAAATGATTTTTGGCTTCCTCTATGACTATTTAGCTCCTAGTTATGTTATAATTATTTGTGGATTAATTTTATTATTCACAATGTTTAGATATAAAAAAGCATTACTTAAATTTGCTGCGATAGGGGCGAATCAAAATGAAGTTTCTGTTTAATCAAGAAGCAAGTAAATTATACGATTTTCTCAAGTTTCCTAAGTTACTATATAAAGAGATTTATGATGAACTTATTCAAATCGATGATTATATTGATAAGGAGTATGAGGGATTATTTGTTAGCTATTCTGATCGATTGTCCCCTTATGCGAAAGATATTACACTCTTTTATACCAAAAACATCTTTGATGCTGATTTTATTGAACAAATAGTTACGAAAGATAAATTATTGACATATACTAATCCTCAAGTCTTTTTAGATTACTTATTAGATTTATCTAATAATGAGATTAAACAGATGTTTGTCAAAAGTCTACTAAAACATGAAAAAGATAAGCCTAATATCAATGAAGTAATTAGTGATATTCTAAGTAGTAATGAAAAAATTATGGCTTTAATCAACGACTTACCCATTGATTCCGCTGTTAAATGGAATTTATATATGATTATGCAAGAACCCGCAAAATACCTAAATGTGTACGTTAAACTATTGAGAGAAGTCTATCCCTTATTTTTAGATTACTACCATCATTTCGAAACAAAAATCATCACCTACGGCAAGTTTTTAGAAAACTTCTTAAACGAAAAAGGTTCAATCGGGTTAGAAGAAATTACTCATTCGCTCCTAAATAAATCCTTAGTTTTAGACGATCACAATGACCTGCTAATTTCATGCATCTTCCCTTATAGTATTAGTTTCTTTGATCTTCCCGATGGCCGCATCATCGTATGGGGATTACATGTTGAAGAAGCCAGTAAAAAACTCAAAGAGAACTATGATAACCGTTTAAACAATCGTATCCAGGTATTTAAAAACTTAGGTGATAAAACCCGCTATGAAGTGTTAAAATTGATTAGTAAAGGAATAACAGCGACGAAAGATATTGCGAATGAGTTAAATGTCTCAAGTGCTACCATTTCCTATCACCTAAATGCCCTTCTAGCAGCTAAATTAATTAAAATTTCCACTAGTAACCGTAAATTTAGTTATGAAGTCGATTTTGATGTTATTAATGAAGTCTTCAAAGAATTAATTACTGATTTACAATCATAAGACCTTTACACATAAAGGTCTTTTGTCTTAGATAAAATAAATATAGTTGCTTGTTTTTTAATTCTAATGTATGTATAATATATGCGTATCATAATGGCATCAAGAGGTGTAACATGAAAATTAAAACTTTAGCGGTTAACAGTATTATTGCGGCATTATATATCGCAATGACTGCGTTAATTCAGCCCATCGCTTTTACTAATATTCAATTCCGCATCCCTGAGATTTTTAATCACCTAATTGTCTATAATAAAAAATATTTCTTAGGGATTATCATTGGTGTATTCTTATCTAACCTTTTCTTTTCACCATTATTACCCTATGACTTAATTTTTGGAGTACTTCATTCTGTCATATCACTTTGTTTAACTATTGTTTTAAGCCGCTTAACTAATAATATTTGGGTTAAGATGCTTATTAACTCTGTCATTTTCACTTTAATGATGTTTATTATCGCAATAGAGTTAAACATCGCCTTCGAACTACCAGTCCTCGAAACTTATTTATACTGTGCTTTAGGCGAATTAGGTGTAATGCTTTTTGGGATGCCTGTAATGTATTTATTAAATAAACAAATACCATTTTCTGAATTAATTGATTAATTGAGTAATAAATAGTCAATACAATAGAATCTAAAGTTAATAATCAAAAAGTAAATATCATTTTATCATGAACTAAAAAACAATATAAAAAATTCCTCAAGTTGAACTTACACCTGTAAAGTAGACAAAAATAAAAAAGTTTAGTTTTAGTAATTATTATGCTGATAAAAGATGGTTTCTGTATTGTACAGGAGCCATCTTTTATAGTCTCCATTGATAACGCTGATTATTATAATAATACATATAGTCAGATATTATCTTTACTAAATCTTCATAAGATTTAGCTTTGTGAAACTGACACTCATCTTTAAAATGGCCAAAAA
>JAAZCR010000007.1 GCA_012513195.1 Bacilli bacterium
ATATATAACTACACTTCCAATTATAATTATAATATAATAATATTAATATTTCTATACTAAGAGAACTAACTCTTAACTTTAATATACGAAACAAGGATTGAAACTAAAAATTAGTTCGGTCGATACCCGCTTTTCTGGCTAGTTGAAGTGCAAGATCCATTATAACAAGGATTGAAACCATTCAAGCTCGACACGGATGTCACGGTAGATACCGTGTTAAATTGAGTAATACATTAAAACAAAACATTAAACATAATATATGCAAGAACTTAAAAAAGTATTTTTTAATTAATAAAAATTTATATTCTATGTAACATCCATAAAACCTTTATAAGAGCTTTAAGCTCTTTTCTTTTTTGACAAAAAATCTATTGATATACAAATATTTGCGTAAATATGATAAAATTAACTTATGATTAAGTTGTGGGACTGATAATATGGAAAGATTAAAAGAAGTAAAAATAGAAAGTATTAAGGGTATCAGTAAAACAATGATAGAACACCTTCATAATCATGATATATATACAGTATATGATCTACTAAATTACTTTCCATATCGGTATGAGAATTATGAAGTAGTAAATATTAATCGAGTTGAACATAATGAAAAAGTAACAGTAGTAGGACAAATAGTCTCTGAACCTGTATTTTACTACTTTCAACGTAATAAGAATCGCTTAACCTTCAGTATGTTAGTTAATGACTTAATCATTAAAGTAGTAGCGTTTAACCGGGATTTTTTAAATAATAAAATCAGTAAACAAATGTATGTTACTGTTACAGGTAAATATGATAAGATAAAAAAACAAATCATCGCTCAGAAATTACAGTTAAAAGCACAAGATGATGATAAAATTGTACCTGTTTATTCTTTAAAGAATCTTAAACCAATACATTTTCAAGGTATTATAAGAAAAGCCCTTGATCAATATGGTTACTTAATTAATGATGACTTGCCCTTGTCTTTACAGAATAAGTATCGGCTTGTTTCAAGTTTAGATGTATATAAATTTGCGCATTTCCCAGTAAATAATGAACAAGTAAGACAAGTAAGTCGAAGAGTGAAATATGAAGAACTCTTAAAGTTTCAACTTAAAATGGCTTATTTAAAGTATCGTGATCGCAAAAACTTTATTAAAGAACCTAAAATCTTTGATGAAAGTAGAGTTAAAGTATTCATTAATAACCTTCCTTTTACCTTAACTAATGACCAAATGAAGGTTATTAATGAAATCTTACATGACCTTAAACAAAACTACCAAATGAATCGATTATTACAAGGTGATGTTGGTAGTGGTAAAACCATTGTCGCTGTTATCGCATTATACGCGAATTATTTAAGTGGATATCAAGGCTGTATTATGGCTCCTACTGAAATCCTCGCTGAACAACATTACCGTAACTTAGTTGATATCTTTAAGGGTTATGGAGTTAAAGTTGAACTTTTAACTAGTTCAATCACTGGTAAGAGTAGACAAATAATTCTAGATGATTTAATTAATGGTAAGATTGATATTATTGTTGGGACGCATGCTTTAATTAGTGAAGGTGTCAATTTTAAGAATTTAGGATTTATCTGTATCGATGAACAACATCGCTTTGGAGTAAATCAGCGTAAGATTCTTAAGGAAAAAGGTGACCGTCCCGATGCCTTATTCCTAAGCGCTACTCCTATTCCCCGTACACTTGCCTTAACTACTTTTGGGGATATGGATGTATCAAGTATAAGAGAGATGCCAAAAGGCCGTAAACCAATTAAGACATATGTGATAGGTAGTGACCTAGAACAGCGGTTAGTTTCTTTTATTGATAAAGAAATAAGTAGTGGTAGACAAGTCTATATTATTACACCACTAATTGAAGAATCAGAAAAAATAGACCTTGAAAATGCTTATAATGTCTATGAAAAATACCAACAATACTTCCTAGGTAAATATCAGGTAGGATTATTACACGGTAAAATGAGCAATGAAGAAAAAGACAACATAATGCATAAGTTTTTAAACAACGAAATTCAGATTCTAGTCTCCACCACCGTTGTCGAAGTAGGTGTCAATGTCCCTAATGCCTCTGTGATGGTCATTATCGACGCTCATCGGTTTGGGCTTGCCCAACTCCACCAATTAAGAGGGCGGGTGGGGCGGGGTAATCATCAATCCTACTGTATCCTCGTCTCCGATTACGATAATGAAAAATCCCGAGAGCGATTAGAAATTCTCACCCAAACCACCAATGGCTTTGAAATTGCTGAAGCGGATCTACGCTTACGTGGTCCTGGTGATTTCTTTGGTTCACGTCAGTCAGGCTTACCAGAGTTTAAAATGGCAGATTTAATAAATGATTATAAAATACTAGAAGTCGCAAGAGATGATGCGAATATCATTGTATCAAGTGGCGAATTATTCACCAATCCTGAATATTTTGCATTAAAAGCGTATATTGAGCGTGAACTTATAGACACAAATGAATTATTCGATTAAAATTAAGGAAAAATATGGATAATAAGAATATTAGGTGAATAGTATGAAATTTATCATTCGCGAAGTAATTAAAAGTGATGTACCTACATTTCATAAATTTGCGACCGATCGGGAAGTAGCCTACTTTAACAACACCGATATGATGGAAAGTTTTGAAAGTTTCCACAAACGTTATGAACCTTATTTCTTAGGTCAAATAGATAATTTGAAGATCTTTACGATTTGTATCGATGAGATGATTATCGGCAAGATGGATATTACCTATGACTTAAAGAATCGGTCGGGGGAATTTAATATCGTGATTGGTAATAAAAACTTTTGGGGTAGGGGTTACGGCTTAAAAGCCTTAAATGTGCTATTTCGTTATGCCTTTAATAATTTAGGTTTAAATCGTTTATCATGTAAGGTTTATGCCTTTAATTATCGCATGATGAACTTACTACGCAAACTTAAAATGCATGTGGATGGTGTCCTAAGAGAAGCTGAATATGTCCATGGACGCTTTACCGATGTATATATATTTAGTATTTTAAGAAAAGAATACGAAGGAGATGTATGAAATGATTAGGATTGCGGTTGATGCGATGGGTGGCGACCATGCACCTAAAATTACTGTATTGGGGGTCATGGAAGCTGTCAAAGAGTTTGATGATATTGAAATAACTTTATATGGTGATGAAAATTTAATTCGTCCTTTATTAACTGATACGACAAGAATTAAGGTTGTCCATTGTGATGATTATTTCCGCATGGATGAAAAAGACTTAGCGGTAGGTGTAAGACGGCGGAAAGAAGCATCGATGATTAAAGCAATGCAGTCATGTAAAGATGGAGAAAACGATGCGGTCGTAACCGCTGGTCCCACTGCCGCAGTAGTATCTGGTGGGACATTAATCGTCCAGCGCATTCCTGGTTTTCATCGCCCTGCCTTAGGTCCAACAATTCCGCAAGCCAATGGTAAATACATGTTACTGTTAGACTGTGGCGCCAATAGCGTATGTAAACCTGAATGGTTACTTCAATTTGCGCAAATTGGCTCTATTTACTGTGAAAAAGTGCTTGGAGTGGAAAATCCTCGGATTGGTTTACTAAATAACGGTGAAGAAGAAGGAAAGGGCCGGGAACTAGAAAACATCACTTATCAATTATTGAAAGAATCAGGATTAAAATTTATTGGCAATGTTGAAGGTAAAGAAATCTTGATGCATAAATGCGACGTCTTAGTTACTGATGGTTTCTCAGGTAATATCGCTTTAAAGACCATTGAAGGTACTGCTAAAGGTGTCGGACAAATTCTTAAGGAATCCCTCATGTCTAGTATCTTAGGTAAACTAGGGGCACTACTTGCGAAGAAAAACCTCAGTTTAGTAAAAAAACGGTTAGACCCAAGCGTAATTGGTGGTGCTGTTCTCTTCGGTTGTAACTCAATCGTAGTTAAAGCCCATGGTTCAAGCGATAGTTTTGCGTTTATGAATGCGATTAGACAAGCTCGCAAAGCAGTAAAAGAAGAAGTTATCCCAAAGGTTAAAGAAGTACTTACAGAAAGTAACGCTAATGAAGATTAGCGGGTGGTATAGTGAAAAGGATATCGTTGAAAAAGTTTTGTTCAAAATATGATCTTGAATTTAGTAATATTGAGTTATTAAGAACTGCTTTAACCCATTCATCTTTTGTGAATGAGCATCGTTCTGATGAATATCAAGATAACGAGCGTTTAGAGTTCCTTGGGGATGCGGTATTACAACTAGCGATGAGTGAATTCATCTATAAAAACTTTGCCAATTATAATGAAGGGGAAATGACCAAATTACGAGCGCAACATGTGTGTGAACCAGCGCTAGTAACATATGCCAATCGGTTAAACCTAGGTAAGTATTTAAGACTAGGTAAAGGTGAAGAAACAAGTGGGGGAAGGTCACGACCTGCCATCCTAGCGGATGCCTTTGAAGCTGTTTTAGGGGCAATCTTTTTAGATCAAGGATATCAAGCAGTATATAAATTCCTTGATCAAGTCGTTTTCCCTTATTTAAAAGATGGTAACTTCGTCAATGTGATTGATTATAAAAGTAAGTTACAAGAACTCGTTCAAGCTGATAATAATCGCTCCATTCGTTATGAAATCGTCGATGCGATTGGTCCCGCTCACCAAAGAACTTTCGTTTCTGAGGTTTATATGGACAACATCAAAATGGGTGTTGGTAGTGGGCATTCGAAAAAAGAAGCTGAACAAAATGCGGCTAAAGCTGCTTTAGAGAAAATGGCTTATGATAAAACTCTTAAGGATGAAGATCTTTAAGAGTTTTTATTCTATATCTACAAATATTGACAATATAGATTATTTAATATAATATATATAATGTATATATATTTTTAAATTTATTATATATAAGGTGAAAATATGGATATTAACGACCTTAAAGAGATTATTTGGACTTATGTCCGTAATATCACCGATAATATTAATCTGGCGATTACACCTATCTGTGATAAACATGGTCTAACACTTTTACAGACGCGAATATTAATGGTGCTTTTAAAAAATGGTAAATGTACCATTGGTGAATTAGCTGATGAAGTGAATATGGCAGGGACAAATATTTCTACGATGTGTAAAAAGTTAGATCGCAGGGGGTTAATAACGCGTAAACGTGAAGTGCGGGACGAGCGGGTAGTAAAAGTTACATTAACAGAAAAGGGGAAAGAGGTGGCTAACTTAATTAATCAAGAAATCGATGAAAAGATTAAGGTGGTACTAAATGAAGAAAATCAAGATACTATGGAGGTAATTATTAGGGGATTAACTAAATTACGGGATTTATTATTTAAAATGAGAGAAAGTTAAAGTGGGGGAAATATATGAATATTTTAATTACACTTGATTCTAATTATTTATGGCCTTTACGGGTAATGTTGACGTCAATGATTATGAATAATCCCAATGAAACATTTGATATTTATTTAATGCATTCACGACTAAAAGATGAAGAAATTGAAGATTTGGCCAAGTTTATTAAGAAAAATAACATGAGACTTCATGTAGTGGAAATAGATGACCATTATTTTAACGACGCTAAAGTCTGTATGCATTATCCGAAAGAAATGTACTACCGTTTATTAGCTCATAAGTTTTTACCACAAGAACTGAGAAGAATCTTATACTTAGATCCAGATATTTTAGTCTTAAATCCCTTAAGAAGTTTTTATGAAACGGATTTAACTAATTTTATGTATGCAGCTTGTTGTCATAAGAAGTTTGCGATCAGGTTTGTTAATCAATTGCGCTTTAGTGCTCATAAGATTTATAATTACTATAATTCAGGAGTTTTATTAATTAATCTTGATCTTGTACGTGAACATGTCAATGAACATGAGATTTTCGCCTTTGTGGACAAGTACCATAATCGGTTGATTCTACCAGATCAGGATGTCTTGAATGCCTTATATTCAGGTAAAATTAAAGAGATGGATGAAATTTATTATAATTATGATGCTCGTTTGTATTTGTACTATAAAACCCTAACCTATGGTAAATGTGACATGGATTATGTGATAAATAATACTGTTTTCTTACATTTTTGTGGTAAGAAAAAACCTTGGAACAAAAAATACATGAGCCCTTTCCTGTCATTATATAAACATTACGAAAAGTGTGCTAAGCTTTTGTCGGAGTGATGAACATTGAAATTTCTTAAGAATTTTATGTTTAGGCGAGCGACTCTTGTGACGCTTGCCATCTTAATTCAAATGGTACTTTTAGTATGGGTTGTATTAGAGTTTCAATATTTCATTTACTTCTATATTTTTAGTATGGTGATATCAGCTCTTGTGGTAATTGGGATAATTAATAGCGAAAGTAAGTACATTTATAAAATCGCTTGGATTATCCCTATTCTCATTTTTCCTATCTTTGGGGGTATCTTTTATGTGTTCTTTGGGTTAAACCCCTTAACACGTAAAATGAAACGGGAGATGAATCGTATTAACCTCGACACCAAGGATGTTTTAATGAAAGACACTAATGTCTTAGATGAGTTACCTTCCCAAACTAAAACTCAATCAAATTATATCTACAATAATGCCTATATGCCCCCGTATAAAAACACCATCGTTGAATACTTACCTAATGGAGAAACGGCATTCCAGAAGTTAATTGAAGAATTAGAGAAAGCTGAAAAGTATATCTTTCTAGAGTATTTCATCATCAAACAAGGCTATATGTGGAAGCGTATCTTAGACATCTTAATTAGGAAAGCTCAAGCTGGTGTTGATTGTCGCGTCATTTATGATGATTTTGGTTGCCTACTTAATCTTCCTCATAATTATCATAAACAATTAGAAAAATATGGGATTAAATGTGCGATCTTTAATCCCATTGTGCCGATTCTCACTAAACGCCATAATACTAGAAATCACCGAAAAATCGCGGTGATTGATGGAAAAGTTGCTTTTACGGGTGGTATCAATATCGGTGACGAATACATTAATGTTAGTTCTCGTTACGGTTATTGGAAGGATACAGCAGTTTTGCTTAAAGGCGAAGCGGTTTGGAGCTTCACCGTAATGTTTCTTTCGATGTGGAGTTACTTAACCAAAACTCAAGTAGATTATGCCAAATTTAAAGATGATGTTATAGGTGTTAATAGTGAATGATTTGTGCAGCCGTATAATGATAATCCAATTGATAACGAAAATGTGGGCGAAATCGTTTATTTGAATCTGATTAATAAAGCTACGAAATCCATCTATATTACCACTCCCTATCTTATTATTGATAGTGAGATGTTAACAGCATTAACAGCTGCTGCGAAAGCTGGTCTTGATGTGCGAATTATTACACCCCATGTACCTGATAAATGGTATGTCCACATAGTGACGCAGTCCTATTATAAAACGCTTCTTAAAAGTGGCGTAAAAGTGTACGAATATAAACCAGGATTCATCCATGCGAAGATGATGATGGTTGATGATGAGTATGGAACCATTGGGACCATTAATATGGATTATCGTAGTTTGTACCTTCATTTTGAGTGTGGCGTATGGATGTATCAAACACCTTGTATTAAAGATATGAAACAAGATTTCTTAGAAACATTAGAACAAAGTGAAGAGATTACCCTCACTTATTTCCGCGGAAAATGGTTAAAACAACTAATTGCGATGATTTTCCGCATCTTTGCGCCGTTATTATGATTTATTCTTTTCTAATTACCGCAAATATTGTATAATTCTAATATCAATGCATATCAGGTGGTAAACATGTTATTAAAAAGGATTGAGGCAATCGGCTTTAAATCATTTGCGGATCGAACTGTCATTGAATTTCCAGAGGGAATTACCGCCGTGGTCGGACCTAATGGTTCGGGCAAATCGAATATCGCGGATGCGATTAAGTGGGTTTTAGGGGAACAATCAAGTAAGAGTCTACGTGGTGACACGATGAGCGATGTTATTTTTAATGGGACGAGTATGCGCCCTCCATTAAATGTCGCTGAGGTCACCATTGTTTTAGATAATAGTGATCATACTCTACCGATTGATTATGAAGAAGTATCATTAACCCGCCGCATTTATCGCAGTGGTGAAAGTACCAATTATATTAATAAACAAAAGGTTAGATTAAAAGATATTAGAGATTTAATCTTAGATACTGGTGTAGGGGCAGATTCGTTATCCATTATTTCTCAAGATAATATTAGAGCAGTTATTGAATCGAACAATGAAGAACGTCGGGCGATAATAGAAGAAGCAGCGGGTGTCTTAAAGTATAAGAATCGGAAAAAAGAAACAGTACGTAATCTCGAAAACACCGATTATAACTTAGAGCGGGCTAAAGATATTTTAGTTGAACTTAAATCGCAATATGAGAATTTAGAGAAGCAAAGTGCTGCTGCCCGTGAATACTTAGAAGTAAAAGGACAATTAGAAAAAATCGAAGTAGCCTTATATGTACGTGATATTGAACAAGCTCTTAAACGGATGAACGAGTTAGAAAAATTGATGCAGGAGACTCAAATCCAAATCCAAACCTATGAACAAATGCATACGATAAATCAACATAAGTTGAAACAAATAACAGAAAAACAAATGAGACTTAATGCGGAGATCAACTTCGAACAAAATCGCTTAATTGAACTGACCGCGCAAATTAGTAACATCGAAGGTCAACGCAAAGCCCTTGTAGGTAATGGTGAAGAAGCATCTTTTGAAGAAGTACTTAAACAAAATCTAAGTAAATTATTAAGTTTGGAAGAAGATTTGTCTTTAAGAGAAACTAAGATAAATGAACTTGAAAGTGAATACGCACGTAAAAAAGCAGAATTAACAAGTTTACAAGATAAATATTATCGGAAAAATAGTCAAAAAGAATCTACCAAGGTCAGAATTCAATATTTAAATGACTTCTCCAATGCCTATTATGGTGGAGTTAAAAATGTACTTGAAAACCCTAAACTAAAGGGGATTGAAGGTACAGTGGATGCCTTAATCAAAGCTCGCGAAGAGCACGTTTTAGCCATTGAAATGGCATTAGGGGGCGCAATGCAACATATTGTTTGTGAAACGGTTGAAGACGCTAAAGAGGCGATTAAATACTTAAAACAAGGCAATTTAGGTAGAGCCACCTTCCTGCCCATTGAAGTAATGCGACCTAACTTTGTTGATAATCGCACACTAGAGTTAGTGAAGAAACAAAAAGGTTTCATTGATGTTGCGGTTAACTTAATCCAATTTGATGAAAAATACCGTAATGTCATGGAAAACCTCCTAGGTCATGTATTAATCTGTGATAACATAGATAATGCGACGGAAATCGCAAGGAAAATCAACAGTAGTTTCCGCATTGTGACTCTTGATGGGGAAATCATCCACGTTGGAGGAAGTATCACAGGTGGTAGACAAAAGGTTAAAGAACCTGGTCTATTACAACAACGGATTGCCCTAGAAGAAGCTAATAAAGAACTTGTTAAATTAGAAAACGAATTAAAAGAATTAGCAAATATCATTGAAACTAAGGATAAAGAACTACAGGCTATCGACCATAAGCTTTATAATGAACGATTTGAACGCTTGAAACTAGAAGAAACTTATCGGACGCGAAAAGCGCAAATTGATCGCTTAAAGAAAGCATTAGAAGATGAGGAAATCAATGAACTAATTAATCGTCGCGATGCTCTGATGAAATATATTGAAAATTTACGTACGGAGTTTTATGCTTGTTACGACAATCAACAATATCTTCAACAAGAAATCAGTGAAATTACGAAGTTCTTGAAAACAATGGAAACCCAATTACGGGAATATGAAGTTGAAAAGAACCGTTTAGATGTTAAATACAACAACATGTTGGATTTCCTTTCTAATGAATATCATGTGCCTTATGACTATGCAAAAGCTAACTTCAACCTCGAAATGGACTATGAAATCGCCAAAATTCGGGTTAGAAACTTACGGAAGCATCTCGAAAGTTTAGGCTATGTTAATCTTAATGCGATTGATGAGTTTGAACAAGTGAAAGCTCGCTATGAAAAACTCAAAAGCAATTATGAAGATCTTTTAAAAGCGAAAGAAGATATTCTATCTTCAATTAAAGAATTGGATGAAGAAATGATTCGTCGCTTTAAAGAGACTTTTGAAAAAGTAAATGTTGAATTCAATAAAGTCTTCCAAGAATTATTTGGTGGCGGTCGCGCTGAACTCATCCTTGAGGATGAAACAGACTTACTCAATAC
>JAAZCR010000052.1 GCA_012513195.1 Bacilli bacterium
CCGTACTGAGAATGAACCACGGCTAGCATTTTGAATTGCATTAAAGTTAATTGTATATAAGCCATCTTGAGGTACTTCAAATTCCCAGGTAATCCAATCACCAATAATGCGCCAGTTTGTTCCACCGATAGTGTTTAGGCGAATTTCATATGGATGATAAGGTTCAACGCGGGAGTTTGAGAAGTTTGAGATTGGATAAAGCATTGGTGATGACTTCTTTAAGCCAACAAGGGCATTGTTATCTCCACCAACTCTTTCAGCTTGGAATTTGATATTTTTGCCATTATAGACTGGATATCTATCGATTAATTCCTTAATGTAGTCTTGATAACTAGGAACCTCTGGAGCTTGTTCAAAGGAAATGGCACTAATAGCCATTGGTTCCGCTATTGATTTAAAGCTTAATGTATGTTGTCCTTCGGCTAAATAAATCTTGAATGGACCTTGTACATATTTTTGGGAATCTGATATATAAACTGTTTGCCAAGCAGGCTGTTCAAATTGATCAGTACGTACTTCATGGTTACCTTTTTTGATAATACCTTCATTATCAATCCAGATTCTACTAAACTCTACTTGGTCTAATCCATCAAAAGGAATTTCTCCATCAATGTAGATTTCTCGTTGTATATCAGAACTACGACCGAGTACGGGATAATAAGTTAGCTTTAAATTATAAAAACCAGGGTTAGATACTTGGAATGTCCATGTAATGGTACCCTTTTCATCTGTTACAATATAGTCTTCATATGCATCAATATCCATATCTTCTACTTCATAATCAAAGATATTAATATTAATCACATCATTAGGACTTGGTGCTCCTGCATGTTCTTCTAGATATGTATTGTAAAACTTATAACGAAATAGATCTTTAATTAAATCATCCAAGTTATAACCTGGATTTGGTTCTTCCGTTTCTTCAGTTGTTGTTGTATCTTCAGCTCGTACATTTGACGGACTTGCTAAACAAAACAAAGCTGCTGTAAGTCCTACAATAACTATTATTAGTGATAATAGTTTGCGCATAAATTAACCTCCTTTACTATTAAGGTAATCATGGATAAATTACATTAATATTTAGTAATTTATCGATTAATGACTGTCCTGCGTGTCTCTTTATGTAAATCATATCGTAAAGTGCTGCAAGTCCAAAAGTAACAATAGTAAGGATTAACCGAACTAACAAGTACTTGATTAAAAGATAGAAGAATACTTTTACATTTGCGCCTTCTAAGTTTAATCTTACTCCTAAAGCTTTTTTAAATAAGGTATTGCCATCCCAAAACATTGGTAATACACAGTAATAAGCAATATATAATAGAATGAAAATGGTATAGAAAAGAACTATGGAAAATTTATTACTTATGAGGAAATTTTGATAAAAGGCAACACCCAAGCCAAAATATAGAAGGGAATGCAGAACTATTAACAGAAAAACATCTAAGAAATAAGCAATACATCGGCGAATTACCATGGTAACCTCCTAACGCTATAAATATTTGCATGATTTGTACTACCAATTAAGCGCTTTCACGAGTACTGAAATTAAAAAGCAAATTTTACACTTTTTTTAGTTAAGGTAATACTAAATTAAAGATATGCTAAGGGAAAAATCCCCTAGCATATTTTTACATGAACTTCTCTATTCTTCTGGAACATATGTGTAAGGATTCTTTAATGATCTGAAACGGTAGTAAACAACCTTACGGATATCAACACCCATACTACTAGCGTTTTCATATGTTTCCTGCGAGTAATAGAATGGTACTACACCCATTGTAGAGATTGCTTGTGATTGTGTATTGTAACCATTACGTGTCTTATAGTCTTTTAATACCCAGAAAGTATAACCAACAACATAATCCTTCTTCGCAACTGCTTGTTTGTAATGGGATTCAGCATTATCAGCTTGCCAATGTTCAGTACCGCCACCTGATCCTGGATAACCTACATTTCCTAATACGCTCCATGAACCATTTTCTGTAATCAATAATGGTTTGTTAGGGAAACGGTTATGAACACCTTCTAATACACCAGTTAAATCTTCATTTCTTCCCCAGAAGAAACCAGCATATTCGTTGAAACCAATAATATCTGCTAATGCGAATGCGGGGTCATCGGTATTGACAGCTGCCCAGCTTACTGGACGTTTTTGAATGTCAACAGCTTTTGTTGCATCATATAATTCTTTAATCCATGAACTGTAAACTCCATCATAACTTACTTCATTAGATAAACTCCAAATAATAACGGATGGATGGTTGATTTGATTCCATGTGGTCATCAGTACTGCTGCGTATGATAATCTATAATATCTGTATTGATTATAGATGGCTTGACCACCTAACCACATGTTTTCTGGTTCATCCATAACCATGATACCTTCACGATCTGCCCATTCATAAACGTATGGATGACGATTGTAGTGGCTATTACGAATGAAGTTCATGTTCATTCCTTTAACGAGAGATAGTTCAAAGTCGTACTCATCTTTTCGTAAGGAACGTCCGCTCTTTAATGTTTCTTCATGCCAGCAAGTACCTTTTAAGAAGACTTCTTGCCCATTGAGATAAATTGATGAGCCTTGAACTGTAAATTGACGAATACCATAGTCAACGTGTAACTCATCGAGTTTATTATTTTCTTCATCTAATAGGCGTACATAACCAGTATAAAGATTAGGGCTGACATAACTCCATAATTTTGTATCAGGAACTGATAATGTCGCTTTATATACTCTCGTTTCTCCTGGTTGAACAGTTATATCAACTGTTTGTACAGTTCCACCTGTATTTTGACCAGGATCATATGCTAATTTTGCTGAACGAACAACTGTATCAGTATTATAAATAACTGCATACATTTCTAATGTTCTATTTTGAATATTTGGATTTGTAAGAATTTTACTTACTGTTAATTTGTTGGTACCCTCAAGATAAACGTCGCGGGTAATTCCTGCATATGGCCAATAATCCACATGTCCAGCAGGTATACTATTATTATCAATTACATCTTTGAAATTACCTTCACCAACAGTATAATCTTCGAAATCAGGGCGACGATACACTCTCACAGAAATATAATTCGTACCTTTACGAACATAATCGGTTATATCAAGTGAGAAAGCTGTGTTACCGCTTTCATGAGCACCAATCAACTTTCCATTTATATAAATCCATGAACGATAGTTTACTCCAAGGAAATTAATCTTTATGTATTGATCTTGCCAAGTTTCATCTAATTCAAAGGTCCGATTATACCATGCATAGCCATCATAGAAGGCATAACCTACACCCCATGGTTTATTGAGACCGTTATCATAAGTATCCCAACTGCTTGGTACAGGACGTAGTTCCCAACTTGTAAAGTCGTAATATGGCGAATACCATTTTTCTTTAACACCTACATTTTCAGGGTCAGTTCTAAAATACCAATCACCATTTAAAGAAAAATGATTACGTGGTTCTTCCTTAGTTTCCCATGTATCAAAAGAGGGAACTGGTTGATCATATTGGAAAACAACATTAATTC
>JAAZCR010000053.1 GCA_012513195.1 Bacilli bacterium
AAACTATACTACATTCGTTCACTCTCAACTAAGGCTGCCAGAATCAAAGAACGTCGATAAGTTTACTAAAAGAACTTGGTCACCAAGTTCTTTTTTCCTATTTGATAAGAATATTATTAATGGTATAATGAAAAAAGATTATACCCATAATATCCATAGAAAAGGATGATGCGAATGTCAGAAATAAATGATAAGGAAAACACTACTTTTCAAGAAATTAATACAGCAGAACCTATGGAAATGCCAATTAAAAATAATAGTTTCCTTTTAAAAGAAATCTTAAGTTATCTTATTCTTATCGTGGTGGCGTTTGTACTTGCGCAAGTAATTCAGCGCTATTTGTTTACACCAATTACGGTTATTGGCGAGTCCATGGAACCAACTATCATTGGGAAAACGACTACTAAAGTCGGTGATCGCATCCTGTTATCGCGGGTAGCGAAAATCGACCGCTTTGATGTTATCGTGTTTGAAGTACCTAATAAAGCCGAACCGTATATTAAAAGGGTAATTGGCATTCCTGGTGATTATATATATATGGAAGATTATAAGTTGTATATAAATGGTGAGTTAGTCGAAGAAACTTATTTAGATAAGAATCCCATCTATACAGGAATAGAATATGCTCGCGGGCATACGAGTTTTACTTTAGAAAAGATTTGTGCTATTACCAATGTGAATTGTCAAGTAGATGGAAAAACAGTTATTCCCGAAGGTTATTATCTTGTTTTAGGGGATAATCGTAATAACAGTGAAGATTCAAGAATGATAGGTTTAGTTCACAAAGATGATATTATTGGGCAAGTTTTATTTGTCTTTTATCCCTTTAATAGATTTGGAAAAACTTTTGGGTAGGTGATATTATGCAGATACAATGGTTTCCTGGGCACATGACGCGTACGCTGCGCCAGGTACAAGAAAAACTCAGATATGTCGATATCGTCTTTGAACTTCGCGATGCTCGAATTCCCTATTCTTCGAGTAATCCCAAAATCGATTCGATTTGTCAGAATAAACCAAGACTCATCCTATTTAATAAAGCCAAAATGGCGGATGATAAAGTCACCAATGCATGGATTAACTATTATAAAGGACAAGGGATAACTTGTTTAGCGATTGATTCGATTAGTGGATATAATATTGATAAAATTGTTCCTACCGCTAAAAATATCCTCAAAGATCTCTTTGAAAAAGAAAAAGCTAAGGGGATGAAAGAGCGCCCAATAAAAGCGTTAATTTTGGGTATTCCTAATGTTGGGAAATCTACCCTCATTAATACTTTAGCGAAACGTAAAGTAGCGCAAACAGGAAATAAACCAGGAGTAACCAAAAATCTACAATGGATTAATGTCAATAATGAGTTAATGTTACTAGATACTCCGGGAGTATTATGGCCAAAGTTTGATGATAAGGAAGTGGGTTTAAAGTTAGCAGTCACAGGGGCAATTAAGGATGAAATCTTACCCCTTGATACCATTGCCTTATATGCTTTAAGTTTCTTGAAACAACATTATCCTGAAAAGTTATTGGCACGCTATAAACTCGAAACATTAAGCGAAGATAACATCGAGATTATGGATCAAATTGCCTTAAACCGCGGGTGTCTCTTGCCAGGAAAACGAATTCACTATGATAGAGTAATTGATATCATTCTTTATGAGATTAGAAACGATCTTCTAGGCAATATTTCTTGGGAAACGCCAGATATACTAAAAGAAAAAAGGGATTAATGAAAAGATCCCCTTTCTGTAGATAGTACAATTTATTTTTATGTACTGTCTACTTTAAAGGGATCATATCATAAATCCTTTTTTTAATTATTAATCATCTTCTTCGACTACTTCAACGTCAATATCTTGCTCGTCTTGATCTTTCTTGAAGATTTTCTTCGATTTACTATAAACATCTTTCGCAAAACCAGATACTTGTTCCCCAACCTTTAATAAAACAGAGGTGGAGACATCGGTAGCTTTCTTAATGAACTCATTGACATCATCGATAACTTTTTCTTTACCGATAAAAAGTTTAATGTAGTTTTCGTTAATCTTGTAGCTTTTTAACACATTTTTCGCAATTTCATTTATATCCCCGAGTTCGTTGATAGCTTCTTCTTCTGTTATACCACGATGCATTTTTTTACTGATGGTGTCTAAATACTCTTGAATAATCTTGTCAACTTCTTTGGAGTCGAGTAGCGAAAGGCGTTTCGCAAGTTCGTTAACAAACTTTTCTTTCGTCATTTAACCGTCCCCTTCTTAGATATTTTAGTTATTTATTATTATAGCATTTATCATAATAATATGAAACTTCTAGATAAATATTAATTTTTTCTGTGTTATTTTTACATTTTTATTTATTACTACTATATTTTATATTATGATATAAATACTAGTAAATATGTTCATCTAGTTTTCTCTTGACATCGGTGTTATAATGGATAAGACTATTTTTAACTTAAGGTGAAATTATGGAAAAAGATAACCTTACATGTTTAATAAACGCGATAATCACAAAAGAAGAAGTACCACAAGATGATAAAGAATATTTGTACTATCTGAGATACTTAGAAATGAGCGCGTATGAAAATGATTTAATTAATCAACACATCACCTTAATTGCTGGGCTTGATGAAGCAGGAAGGGGCCCCTTAGCGGGACCGGTTGTTGCTGGTTGTTGTATTTTACCCCATGATTTTTATTTACCAGGCTTAAATGATTCAAAGAAACTAACTCCAAAGAAACGGGAAGAATTATATGAAATTATCACTAAAGAAGCCTTAGCATATAGTGTTGGTATAGTCGATGAAAAAACCATTGATAACATAAATATCTATCAAGCGACGAAATTAGCGATGGCAAAAGCAGTTTTAAATTTACAGGTTAAACCAGAACATCTCTTAATTGATGCTTTATATATCGATTTAGATATTCCACAAA
>JAAZCR010000054.1 GCA_012513195.1 Bacilli bacterium
ACATTATTGTTATCGGTTACTTCTAACCAGCGTACACCAACTTTATTACCACTTTCTTGAGGTTTGAGGTATGGTTGTAATTGATCTTTTACTAATCCTTTGTATATACCAATCTTGGCACCTAATTGGCGATCACAATATGTTTCATGTGGACCTTTACCATACCATGTTAGATTTTCCATTGAATTATCTAATTCCGCAATGAAACCAATCGCAGGAATTTCTGGCAAGAATGCTGCTGGATGTAAATGATATGATACTTTAATAGTTCCACATGGTTGAACAGTATATTGTACTTTGACAAAGGATTTTGTCTTTTCCAGTAAATGATTAGTATCGACAATTACGGTATTAGTTAGTTTCGTAACCTTAATACTTGTGCAACGGCTTGTTTCATCACGCCAAATACCTAATCGTTGAGGCATTCGATTACCACGGTCATTATCTGTAGCTGCTCTCCAGAAATTGAAGCGGAGCGGCTTGGATATGATTTCATGACCGTTGATAACATATTTGGCAATCATTCCACTAGCTTTATCAAAAAGCACCGTGAAATCATCATTTTTAATCTTAACATAATCATTATCTTCATCGCAATAAATATTACTTCCTGTACATTCTTTTAACTCAAATAATACAGGATTATCATTAGGTAAAACAAATTGACTGAATGCTATTTCAAAGCCTTTAGGCGCATATTTTGTATCTTCACTTAAATGAGCGCTAATCGTAAGAATGTACTCGCGATTATCTTTTGGTATTTCATAGTCTAATGTAAAGATTTCGGAGGTAATCGTAAAGTCTTTTTCTGCTATTACTTCACCATTAGCGGTTAAAGTGTAACGATAAGTAAAGGCACTTATAGGAGTAAATAAATGTTTATTGATAATCTTAAATTCTTTCTTAGCGTAATCGACGACTTCAAACTCAATGTTTTGGTAACATTTTTTCACTTCAAAAATTTTTGGGGAAAGGGTACGATCAGCGAAAACAATACCATTGCCACAGAAGTTTCCGTCGTGAGGGTCTTCACCAAAATCTCCACCATAAGCAAGGAAGGAACCTTTATCAGTTACTTTCAAGAGGGCTTGGTCAACATAATCCCAAATAAAGCCACCTTGGAGTTTTGGATACTTATCAAATAATTGTGTATATTTGTAGAAGTTACCTAAGGAGTTACCCATCGCATGGGAGTATTCACAGAGAATATAAGGTTTTCCTTCATTGCGTTCACCATAGCGTTTAACTTCATCTGGTTTAGCATACATATGGGAACGAATATCAGTACAACTGTCATACTTAGGCCAATGAACCGTACTTTCATAATGAATAACACGTGTAGGATCAAGAGATTTAATAAAATCATGCATCTTGACGAAGTTTGATCCACTAAATGCTTCATTACCTAATGACCAAATTACAATAGATGGATGGTTTTTATCACGCATTACCATTGAATTTGCACGATCTAATACGGCATTAGTCCATTCAGGTTTATTACCAGGAATTGCAGTGTATTCTCTTGTTAAATGATTTACCCAGGTTGCATGGGTTTCTAAGTTAACTTCATCAATTAAGTAGATTCCATATTCATCACATAAATCATACCATTTTGGATTATTAGGATAATGTGATGTTCTTACTGCATTGATATTATGTTGTTTCAAGATAATGATATCTTTCAGCATTTCCTCTTCAGTGATAGCCCGTCCTTTATCATGACTAAACTCATGTCGGTTAACACCTTTGAAGACAATGCGTTTACCATTGAGCAACATAATCTCATCTTTAATTTCAAATTTACGGAAACCAAAGCGTTGGGAAATACATTCAATTACATTTCCATTTTGGTCTTTTAAAACCATTAAGCATAAGTAGAGGTTAGGACTTTCAGCGCTCCATTTTAATGGATTATTTACTGTTTCCGCAAATTGAACTTCAATAGAAGCATCTTTTAAAGTAATAGGAAGTACTTTTGTAAAGATTTCTTGATGATCGAGAGTTAAACATTTAACTTCTAATTGAAGGGATAATTCACTAAGTTCTCCTTCATTTTCTACTTCTACTTTTAAGTTAAATAAACCGTCTTGATAATTATTGATTAAATCACCAATGATAAAGTAATCACGAATATGTACATTAGGATGTGTATAGAGAAAGACATCACGGAAAATACCACTTAGACGCCAGAAGTCTTGGTCTTCTAACCAACTAGCATCGGACCAACGATAGACTTCTACAGCGAGTTTATTTTCACCAGGTACTAAATAAGCTGTAATATCAAACTCTGCTGGTGTAAAAGTATCTTCGCTGTAACCAACTAAATCACCATTGACCCATACATAGAAAGCAGATTCTACACCTTGGAAACTAATTTTAACTGGTTGATTTTGCCAAGAAGCAGGTACTGTAAAATGTGTTACATATTGACCAACGGGGTTGTAATTAGTTGGCGCAAACGGAGGTTCAATTTTATCATGTTTAATCCATGGATAATTAACATTAGAATATTGAGGATAGTCATAACCTTGTAATTGCCAGTGGGCAGGAACTTTAATATCATCCCAACTTGAACAATCGTAATCAAGACGATAAAAATCTTTGATACGACTATCTGGATTGGGTGAGAAATGGAATTTCCATGTTCCATTTAGACATTTAACCCATTCAGTTGTTCTTCTGGTAAGACAAGCTTCAACTGTTGGATAGGATTGGAAACTGCTGCGTGCTTTTAAGCGATTTACTTGAAAGATTTCTGGATTGTTGTTCCATTCTGGATAACCGTTGCTGGGTTGTTGATAAACTAATTTTTTCTTCATACTTTAACCTCCTACTTAGTAGTTAATCTTAATAAACAAACGCCATGAGGATTAATTGTACGTTTAACAACATCATTTATAATTCCTTGTTCTTTTGTCCAAATATCTAAATAATGACAAGTGTTAGGTAAATAAATTTTATGAAGTGGAAATGTTATTTCCCTCACTTCATCACTAATATTGAACAAGGCTAAATAACGATCACCGTTAAGATGGGTGCTTGTCCACACTACTTCATGTGGTGTTCTTAATACTTGATGGCTTGAGTGTGTATTCTTAAGCATTTCAATAAGATCTTTATTAGTAAGTAGTGATAGTGTAAATTCATCATTATCGTTTAACTCACAACCAACCATAAGTGGTGATCTAAAAATACACCATAATGATAGCATTGTTAATTGCTCATCTTTAGTAAAGTTAGTATACCGGTCGCCACCATTATCATAATTTCTAATTCCGATATGACCAATCGGCAACATATCGCAATCAGGATAATGACCTGGTTGGACATAAGAACTCCATTTATGACATTGCTCAAACATATTTAGTAATGCTGGCCAATGATCCCAAAAATCATCAGTCATGCGCCACATATTCGCATTTTCTAGGAATACATGCGCTTTTTCTAGTGGCGCAGGACCAGGTGATAAACTAAGAACAATATCACGTCCACATTGCTCAATAGCTTTACGAATCATTTTGATTTCCGCTTCGT
The DNA here is from genome assembly GCA_012513195.1 of Bacilli bacterium. GTDB lineage: Bacteria > Bacillota_I > Bacilli_A > Haloplasmatales > Haloplasmataceae > JAAZCR01. The sequence goes on from JAAZCR010000054.1 coordinate 3,535, forward strand.
GGAAGTAATATAGGCGACTTGCAGCGATATCATCAACTTTGACAAAATCTACTCCCCAACTTGCATATAAATCAAAGAGGGAGTTGTAGTAAATTTGTGAGCCAGGATGATTGGGATCTACGCCATACATATCCGTATTCCACGGACAAATGGAGTTAGGATGAGCAATGTCACTTTCTGTATAATCTGTACCTAAAATTTTGGTGTTCATATGTACAGCCTGACGTGGTATACCGCGCATAATGTGAATACCAAATTTTAAACCTAAACTATGGACGAAATCAGCAAGTTCTTTAAAGCCTTTCCCATCTTTGGCAGAAGGAAAACGATTTACAGCTGGCATTAAGCGTGAGTATTCATCCATTTCTAATCGAGCAAACTTATGATACCAGGAAGAGTTTGCGGTTGGTTCATACCATTGAATATCTACAACGACATATTCCCAACCATAATCTTTTAAATGTTTTGCCATGTATAGAGCGTTTTGTTTTACTTCTTCTTCAGTTACACTGGCACCGTAACAATCCCAACTATTCCACCCCATGGGTGGAGTACGCAATTCTATCATTGCTTCACCTCTAGTTAAATACTATTTTCACTTGATAGAAGTTGAGTTTTACTAGTTCTGTTTGTTCTTCTGTTTCAATACCTTCAATTAAAAGTGTAAGGATATTATCTTTCTTACTGAATGATTTTGGCAGATAAATCATATGTGCATTACCGCCCGTCATTCTTGGACCATTCTTCGCATTAATCCATAAACGGCTTACAACTTGGTCATTATAAATTGCCGTAATTTTTAGATTGTTACCTTCAGGGATACAATATGCTTCTTTACCATATAAATCATTTAAATTAATTTTGAGTACCATTTGTTTGCCAGCTGGCACAACTACTGGTAAATTATCTAGATTACCTTGAACATTCTTTGTTAATTCAATGATATCTTTTTCCTTAACCATACTAATTCCTTGCATAGTTGCCGGTCTGCCTTGGTATAATTTAACATTTTCTAATTTAAGGTCTTCTTTGCTTTCAAGTTCAATTATATTATTACCAGAACGTACAAACTTGGTTATGTTGGCAATGTTATGCAAGTGATTTAAATATTCTACTTCTTGACCATTAACGGTAAGTTTAGTCCAATGTTCACTTTGGTTACCAAAGAAGTAATTAGCATTTTCTACTACTTCTAAATTAATGTTAATATATGCTTTTTGATTATTTACAAATTCAAATCCTAATTCTTTTATATCATAAATAATAGTAACACCTGTTAATCCTTTTAAAGCATTCATGTGTAATGATGGTAAAGCACGGTCATGGAAGTTGGTATGACCCCAAATTTCCGTTTTAACTATAAGTTCATTATTATCTTTTGCGTTACCATCATTTATAGGAATGTATAGATTATTGTTGAAGGTAACATAAGTGCCAAGGAAGTTTGAATTTAAGTAAACACTAGTTACATCGGATGTTTCTTGAATCATTATACCTTTTACATCTTTATTAGTTTGGAATTGGAAATGGTAATTACCAAAGCCACGTAATTGTCCATATTCTTCTAAATGTTTTACTTCATCAGTTTCTAATAGATTAGTCTTTACAAAATCAGAAATTGTAAGTTCACCAACTTGTGGTTCAACATTTACAGAAACGGCTTCAGCTCTATTAACAATGTCTAGTTCTTTATCATAAAGGGCTGCTTCTTTTCGATTAAATGCTTTGATTTCAAGTGTTTTTCCATTAACTAAAGTAATTGTGCATGTTTCACCAGGTTTTAAATCGATGATTAAACGCTTAGCAACCCATTCGTGTGAACCATTTACGGTTTGAACATCATCCGCAAATTCGAGTTGGATTTCTCCTACTTCATTTGTATAACCGATTAATTGAATTAAATTATCTTTAACTTTGACATTAGCTACTTCTAAGGAAGTAAAATGGATTGTTCCATCTAAATTCATAAATTGCATCGGAACTTGATATAAGAGAATAGGTGCTTCAAGATGGAAAAGCGAAATATCCGTATTCTTTGGATAAACTTCTTCATCAATACTAATTTTAACTTTGATATTTTCTCTTTGATAATTAGTTACGGTTGTTAGATACCCACCAGAAGCAAGTTCTAACATATAAGGATAACCTTCTTGATCAGCTTTACCAATAAACTTAACTTGTTTATTTACTACCTTAGCTTTTCCTAAAGAGTCGCCTAATAACTTAATTAAATTACCTAATAGCACAGCTTCATAAAATTCAGGGCTTACTTCTCCTTGTCCATTGATAAAGCCACCAAAGTTATAGTCACTAGCAAGGAAAGTTAATGGTCTACCCCAGTTGTTGATCGCATTAGTATAACCGAAGCAACTACCACCAACTTGATTAAATGGACCTAACAATTTAGCACCATTTAACATCAAACGACGTAATTGATGATGACCACGACCAGTTTCAGTTACTAATAAAGGATAGTTACGATCATATAAATAATTGTACCAATAGTAAGTAGTTTCTTCATATTTAGGATTATCGTAATTTGGATAGATGTTCATAGTTGGAACAACATCTTCAGCATATCCTGTTGCTCCTTCTACTCCAAAGTTCCCTACGCAAGCTATAATTGGTACGGTAATACCATAACCACGAGCCATGTCACGCAAAGCACTAATATAACCTTTAGGGTCACGACATAAATAATAGAAATCTAATTCATTTTCAACTTGTACCGCAATTACATTGCCTTCATTATCAACTTGATATTGTGCGATAATAGGGATAATCCGTTTATACCATTCATCTACATATTTCAAATAACCTGGTTCATTATCTCTAATTGTTATATCTTTCGTGTATAGGTAAGCTGGTAAGCCACCACCATCCCACTCACCGCAGATATATGGACCTGGACGGGCGATTACCCAAAATTGATATTTTTTCGCAAGTTCTAGGAATCGAACAACATCTTTTTCACCGGTAAAATCCCATTTACCTTCTTCGGTTTCATGGAAGTTCCATGGAAAGTAAACATCTAGGCAATTATATCCTGCCATCTTAAGTTTAATTAAACGATCCTCCCACATGTCACTAGGAATGCGGAAATAAAAGAGTGAGCTGCATAATAGAACTGTTGATTGACCATTAATGATTACACCGTTTTTGTTCATTAATACTTTACTCATAATTTCTTTCCTTTCTCTACCTTCATTTATATCATCAACACACTAGTTATCTTCTTTTTCTGTATTTTGACTTTTAAACTCATTATCTATTAAATTTAATAAAGCCATACGATTAGCAATAGATTCTGTATGTGATAATGGTAATTGTTTTATTCGACCTGTATAATCTTCCATAATATTTTGATCATGTAAATTTGTTAATGCAAGGAATGTTAATCTAAGGAGTTCTAGATTTTCCGATAAATTATTAATATCGGACAAAATAAGTTTTGCTTCATTATAATTATTCGTATAGTAATGAACTATGCCATTTAGTAATTTTAGTCCATCATTATCAATTGTTAAACAATAAGGAATATTCTCTAAGTAAATATCATACTTTTCATTAAAAAACAGTGCTACTTGATATAACACCATTGCTTCAGGATCATTGTAACGATTAGTATAATGTAGTAAAGAGTCATATGCTTTTTTATAGTTAGTTCTAAGAATAAAATTTTGGGCATCATTATAACAAAACACTTTTTGTAAATGTACTTTTTTATAACGCTTAGCGAAGATATTTAAATCACTATTTAAATACCAAACAATAAAAAGTAAAAACACAATAAAAGCAACTAATAAATTATATTGATAATAGAAAGCAATTGCGAGTATAAATACTGCGAAAATAACTAAACTAAATACTTTATTAGGTTGTGGGCGGGATTTATATAGATAATCATAGAAAGGATTACCTTCTTTTTTGGTTAGTTCTGCTTCTATTATCGCTAACACTGTATCGTGCATAGTAACCTCCTGTTTTTATAAATAAGGAGAACTTACGGAAGTTCTAGTAAAAACGGTCACCTAAAGTTAGGCGACCGTTTCCTACTAGAATTATTATTCTTCAGGAAGTACGATCTCAATTGTTAAATCAAATGATGTTTCATTTCCTGCATAATCTATAACAGTTAGAACTACTGTATATTGACCTGGTGTAGTAACGTCTACTGATTCGATATTAGCTTGTAATCTGCCAGCAAGATCAAATGTTAAATCTTTGCCTTCATTATCTTTTAGTACGTTTCCATCTGCATCTACGATCTTATCATATACATTTACATAGTCGGTCCAGTTAACAACACCTAAGTTATAGTCAAGTTTAAATTTAATTGGAGTTGTTACATCAGACTTGAGTTCGATAATTGGTGCTTCTTCATCTGATTCTTCATAGAAGATTACTGTAAAATCGTAAGTCTTTTCATTACCTTTATTGTCAACAGCCTTAGCCTTTAACTTACTATTGTTGTTAGGTTTGCTGTTATCAATTGCATTGAAGTCAAATTCAACATCAGCAATTGAGAATCCTTTATCTTGACCAATATCGTATGCTTCGAGGTATTCTGCTAAGTCAACATCTGATTGTAAGTTAGTACCCACTTTGAATACTAATTCCTTACCATCTTTAACTTTTACAACTGGTGGTTGGTTGTCAACGATTTCGCTACCTTGGAGAACTTGTCTCATTTCGTTAAGTATTTGTTCGAATTTAGCTTTATTTTCTGCAATAGTTGTACGAGCATCTAGTTTTTGAGCAACAATCTTAGCAAAGACTTCATCAACACTACCAATGTTCATCATTTCGCGAGCATCGAAGTCCATTGCATTTACCCAGTCATTGTATGCTTTCTTGAGAGATTCGCCATAAACTTCATGAGTAATAGAGAAGTATTTTGCAGCTGTAGCAGCATTTTCAGATTCAATGTATTTCATTGTGTTTTCATGTCCTAAGTTTTTGAAAGTTTCAGACATGTACATTACCCATGCTTTAATAGCTAATTCAACTTTGTCTTTTGGAACTCCCTTTGGAATTGCGAAGGAGTTACCACCAGTGTATACAGTATGGTAATTGTATAATTCAGGATTTTGTTTTACTTGTGGTCCTTTAGGCCATGGAACGATACCTAATTCTTCATCACGTTCTTTTAACGCATCAACAGCTGAACCGATTAACCAACCAGCAGCTGATGTGAATACAGCTTCACCACGGTTGAAGTTGTATGTGTTCCATAACCAACCTGGTGTAAAGCCATCGTCGTAAGTTTCTGTCCACATAATACCGCTATTGTATAAATCTTGAACAAATTCGATAGCTTCGATGAAGCCATCACTGTCAATTCCTAAAGTACCATCCTTGCGAACAACATATTCACCGTTAGAAGCAGCTAAACTGTTAATAGCAAAACGATAATCTTCTTCATATGCATGAATAACTCTTTCACGGTCTGATACTCTTGTTTTACCTTTGTCAGTATAGCAAGCTTTGATTTGGCTGAGATAATCCTTGAAAGTATCCCAATCCCAACGATCTTCAGCCCATAATTGTGCTGGAATAATAACATTACCATCATCATCTGAATATTTTGCTACTAGTTCATCACAATCTTGTAACATAGTAATGTTATAAACTAATGGCCAATATTCAAAGCCAGCATTTGGTTGGAAAGAGAACCCCATTGTCTTGCCAAACATATCCATTGAACCTAACATCCAGAATGCTTCGTCACCAAATAAATGACGGAATTCAGTGATGTCTTGGAATACGTTTTGGCCGATTACTGTACCTTGTGAACCGCCCCACATTCCAACGATTTCAGCAATTGGGTCGTTAGCTAAAACTGATTGTAGCACTTCTTGGAATACGTCTTGATATTGCACGAATTGAATTTCAACATTTAATTGTTCTTTTACTGTTTCAAGTGCTTGAAGTCTAGCTTCCCGGAGTGCTATTGGCATTGCATCAGGATATTCACCTGTAGCTGGATCTCTGTAAGTTGGGTCGTCACCAGCTTGCCACCAAATAGCTACTCTAATAACTGTTGGTTGAGAAGGTGTAGGTCTAGTAGTTGTTGTTTGCTGTTGGCCTGTTGTTGTAGTAGATTGTTGTGGTTGTGTTGTAGTTGTATCTGGTCCTTTTGTAGTTGTTGTTTTTTGGCCCTTTTTACAGCCCGCTAATACTAATATTAACGTTAGCGTTAATAATACAAGAACCAATTTACGTAGTTTCACACTTAAACCTCCCTTATTTTTTTATTATTTATCAATTAAATGAGATTTATTCCCATTTAATTTACAAATTGGTGTGAAATTATCAGCAATGTTAGCGGATACATTACTAATTTAATTATAGTATATCAAATTTTACTGAAATTTCAACTATCCATAAGTAAAATTCTTTATATTTGTAACTAGTATGTATGTAAATTAATTACATTAATATGCAAATTTCTTTATATAATTGACATTTATTGATTTTATTATCAAAAAATATTTAGTAAATTATCCAACAATTCCTGCAGCTTCAAAGTTTTCAACGAAGCGTTTTTGAATAATAAAGTATAGTACTAATAGTGGTGCTAAGAAAATTAGTAAAGCTGCTTGCTTAACAGCATCGAAGGAGAATGTTGTAAATGTCATTACATCAAAACGATACCAAGCCAAACTCTTGACGAAGTCAAATTGATTTTCTTGGAATGTTCTGTTTAGGACAATACTTAGATATGGGCCTTTAGGATGGAAATAATATGTATAGTAAGTATCTCCATAGTTCCATACAAAGGCAAATACCAATACTGTTAGAATAGCAGGAATCGCATTAGGTAACATAACCCGGAAATATGTTCTATAGAAACCACATCCGTCAATTACCGCTGCTTCTTCTAACTCGTGTGGAATACTTACGAAGAATTGTCTAAAGATGAAGATAAAGAGACTTTGCTTAACACCAAACCCGAATATAGCGAGTAAATATAGTGTTATTGGCTTGTTAATTAAATCGAGTTTATCTCCAGTAATTGCTTTAAATATACCAAAGATATCAAAATCTTTAAACCGTAAATATTGAGAAATAAGAGTTGCTTGTGGAGGAACGATGAAAGTTAAGATAACAATCGCAAAGATAATACCTTTACCTTTGAAATTAACTCTTGCTAGAGAGTAACCAGCCATCGCACTCACGAAGGTTTGAATTAGGGCAATTACTAAAGCGTATAACAATGATTTTAGAATTATTAGTTTATCAATGCTTGTTAATAAATAATATGCAATTTGGAATGATTTGACAGACGGGTACTGTGGTATCCATACAGCATTTGGTCTACCAATTTCGTTTAAGCGGTTAAAAACAAGTGGGAATAGTTTTAGGAAGGGATAAAGGATAACGAAAGAGAGACCAATTACTAAACCCATGAAGAAAATATTAGTTAGCGTTTTAGAAATCTTTCGACGAACATTGTAAAGTCTAATATTACGATATGCTAAACTTTCTTTCTCTTTACGTAAACGATGGATATTTTCATTAAATTCATTCATCATCGTTTCATCACCTTCCATTGCGCTAGCAACCAAATTACCCCAACGATTAAGAGAACAAAGACGAGGTAACATACAGATAACGCTGCGCCAATACCAATTTTATTTTTAATAAATGTAAATGTATAGATTTCATTTGTTAATGATGATGCTAAGAACATGTCAACAACAGTGTAGATAGCTACGAATACCATAAGCGGTGCAATGAGTGGTAACGTAATCTTCCAGAATGTTTCGTATTGATTAGCACCTTCAATATCTGCTACTTCATAAAGTGAAGGGTTAATAGATTGTAAACCAGCTAAGTAAATGAGAATTTGCACCCCACTTTGAGCCATGATTGTGAAGATACGTGATACTGATGATGCAAGGAAGGTTACCATACCTTGCCCTAACCCTGCATTTAAAAACACGTTCTGTAACATATCACTTGAGAAAACTGTTACACCACTAGTCCGTGCATCAATGTAACTAGAACCTTGAGACATTGTCATAAGGTTAACAACGATATTTAACCCTAAGACAATTGGTAAGAAGAAGATTACGCGGACTATTCCTTGACCTTTAAACTTACGATTTAGTAAGATTGCTGCGAATAAACTAAAGATAACAATTAATGGTGTATTTATGATAATATTTCTAAACTCTTCATAAAACATCCGATATATTTGGGTTTGATTATCGCTGGCTAGTTCAACAAAGAACAAGTCATAGTAGTTTTTAAAACCATTCCAAGTTAAACTACGTCCACCCTCATCAGCAACACCGACAATGTTAAGACTAAAGACAATTGTCGTAATAATAGGGATAAGGAAGAATAAGAGGAAACCAATGAGGAAGGGCAAGAGGAAGATTATTCCGTTAATTTTTTTCTGTTGCTCATATGTTAATCTAATCTTTTTCAATTTTTCATTCCTCCTCTATGATATAACTTAGCCCAGCGATAATAAATTCATCGTTAATAGTGACATCGTATAGATTATAGTTCACAATTACTGATACACCTGAACTATAGGTTGTTTTGAAGACATTATGTGCAAGCATTTCATGATTAACGATTTCATTTGTACCAATGATATTGAATGCTTCATCTAATTCTTGATAATTATTCTTGATATCTTCAATCCAAGTAGAATATTTTGTTGAATTGTAATAATTAAACTCTGTATCTTTTAATAAAGTGGAATCTTTATAACTTAAAGTATACTTCATATGTGAACCAAGTTCTAAAGCCTGTAAGAGATAGTAGCGACTATTATGATAAGTATTAAAGTTGACGTCATTAGTTGTATATTCAACTAAGCCATTAAGAACTAATTGTTTGAAAGGAATGCTTGTAGTAAAGAAATAGTAGTTACTACTTTCACGGGATAAATCAGTAATGTAATCTGCATATTGATAATTTTCAGCATAAGGATCTCTTAAGATGAGATTGTAATCTGTTAATTTTTGCAGATTTTCTTGCTCAATCATTTTTGCTGCTAATGGTGTGATGACATTCTTTTCATTATAATCAACTAAGTAAGTGCTACCTAAATCATATAAACTAATACTATTAAAGTATTTATTACTCTTCATAAACTTGTTAACTACATCGGTTAAATAAGCTGGGCTTAAAATATGGTAAGGTTGGGTTTCAAAATTAAATTGCCCTGTCGCTAGATTAAACTTATATAACGTTAATTTAGAAGTATCTAATGGTTCAATAGCCATCTTTTTCTTAAAATCATTATCTTTTCCATATACTTTGAGTAGGTTTACATTCACAAACAATTCATCATTTTGACTTGCTACATATTCTTGCAGTTTGACAAAGTCACGATAACCGCCATTTTCTTTGACAAACTTTATCTTTGATGGCAGAGATTGATTAATTCCATTATTAATAGCTCCTAAATAGTTAACTACCTTGTCTACTCCTTCTAATTCTTCAAGTATTTTAATAGACTCGGTAAATGTAGTCATGGAAAGATCATCTATATAAGGAATTCCCGCAAAATAATTTTTAACAGTAACATTACCAATTAAGTCAATGAACATTTTGTGTTTGTAATTATGGGTGAGTTCTAGGTGGTATTTTTCAATTAAGTAATTTTGATAAACTTTAACTAAATCAAAGTAAGTAATTTCGCTTTCTTTCGTTAGTAGTTTATAACGTAACTTAATATTATAATCATATTTTTGCGATACCATTAAGTGTGAAGTGGTATCAGAAGCATAATATCCATATAGTAATACGTAAGATTTTTGTAATAAAGCAAAATCAGCATAAACTTGGTTAATAGTTTTAACACTAGTACGATTGGCAACTGCTGCTTTGAGAGTTGCTAATTCAGCGCCATTTTCGATAATTGTAAAGAAACCATACCAGTTTTCATCGTTAGGTTTAGAGTTGTACATACCGAATACTGGCATGTACATTTCTTCAGTATAATAATCACCTAACAAGTAATACTTATCATAGGCATCATTATTATACATAATTTTACTAAAACTAGCATAATCTGGATTGTAACTGTTTAATTGAACTAAAGCACCAGGGCCATCAGGAATAAACAAGTAGCCAGGGTTATCGCGATTAGTTTTCTCAACAGTTACATTGCCAAAATATGGGAAAACACTAATATTTTGAACTTGGTCAACATCATTGTTGCTTACTGCATAACCTGTAGGAACATTTACTAGTAAATCATCGCCATCCAATGTTACTTCAAGTATTACAGTATAAATAGTGTTAACGGTAAACTCCGTTTTTTCATCAAACATTGAGTTATCGTGGATGAGATCTTCAGCAGTATACCCAATGAGATTGATAATTTTAACTATTAATTGTGCAGACGACGTAATTGGTTGCGAAGCAGCACTATAAATATAGGCTTGCAAGTTATTATTCTTCGAATAAAAACTGTTCCAAAGCAATAAGAAGTTTTCATACTCAATTGGTGTAATTAAGCCTTCTTCGTAGATTTCGTCGAGTGGCTTTTGAATTTTTTCTTCAAAACGTTCATAGCTTATCTTCTTTGGTATGTATTCGAAAATTCTAATGGTTTTATCTTGCATGCGATAAGTTATTTGTACACCATTATTAATAGTATAAATATCATAATCACCATTTTTTACACTATAGGTGTAGCCATTCATCGTACCCGTAGTACCATCATCACGTAAATATGTGATTTCAAAGTTGGCAAGATACTTTTCTTGTGTTTGACTTACCCTGGCTGGATTATCAATAGTACCTAATCCAATGGATTCCCACCGATAGCCAGTTTTTTTATCGATAATAATGATGTTGGTATTTGTAGTATCAATATATAATTCTTTTGTATCATTTTCTGCAACCTTAACTACACCAGCATCATTAGGTATTTGTTCAATAACTTCGCTAATGGTACTTTTAGGAGATTGAACATTTCGAACTGGATGATATTTAATTGAAAAGAGATAATTAATTCCAATAAATACTAATACAATCGCAATAATACCTAATAAAGATAAATATTTATGATCATATATCCATTCAAAACCTTTTTTAATATAGGTTGGCAGTTTATTAAAGAAATTTTTGATTTTTGTCATGAAAACCAACCTCCTACACGGAAGACTATTTCTCTGTATAATACGACAACAAATGAGATGAATTGTTGAATTAATGAATAGAATAGCAGCGCTAGGAACATAATGATGGCAATTGCCAAAGCAGTAAATAAAAGGGTAACGATGTTCTTAAAGAAACCATATTCATGAATTGTTACTAATCCAGAAAAGGCTAAGATGGCAAACCAAGCCATTCCTGCACCTAGCAAGATGTTATATAGCATGATTTCATCGCCAGTAATATAATGACTGAGTATTAGCGCAATAATTCTTGTCATGATTACTGGGATTAAGGAGTATCCTATAACAATATAGATTTCTCTCATTCTGCCCTTGCCATCGAAGAGGGTTGTTGTGGAATAATTAGCGATAACAAATAGCAGATAAGGGAAGATACTATAGAAGAAGGTGGTAAGACTATTGATTCGGGTGGGATCGGTATAGTTTACCATAAATCCTGCATACTGAACTGTTAATACATCGATAATGCCAAGTATGACAATGAAAATCGTGGCAATAAGGGCGTTACCTTTGTCACGGATTTTTATTTCATAAAACCCATCAAAGGGATGGAATAGCACGTATTTTGAATAAGATAACATGTTTAGAAAATTCTTCATTGCGTTTTACCCCCTCTTCCTATTGTACTGAACTTCGGAGTAGATTACTAATCCAGCTAATAATATCATCGGGGTTAAGAATAGTAAGAAATGCTCTTGCATATATTCAGCACGATATTTTTTATAAGCTAATGAATAATAGTTCTTATTATTACCCAGTTTGAAGTATTCAGCAGCTTCTTTATAGTCGCCATTCATATAAAGCATTTTCCCATATCCAACATAAGCTAACTCATAGTTTGCATTATATTCAATTGCCTTCTTCCATTGTTCACCTGCAGCATCCCATTTGCCTGCAAAGTAATCTTTTGTTGCTCCAATAACGAGCTTACCAAACTCAGTAGGTGTAAATACCAATACATAACCTGTGGTTTTATCAGTAACTAAGATTTTATCACCTAACCAAGATACATCTGCTGGTAAGATAGTTCGCCCTTCGATATTTCCCATTCCACTGATGATAAACAGGAGTTCTCCGTCAAAGTTATATAAGAATATTTTTCCTTTACTAGAATCTAACACTAGATACATACCATAATCATTAACGGAGACAGCAATAAAGTTAGAACGTGATTCATCACGGGCAGTTGCGATATCACCAATTGGCAATGTATAACCTTCTTGGCGAATAACGTTCACCCCGCTTGGATTTAAGCGAACAACTTTATAAATTGTTGATGAATCAGAGTTTGTTGCATAGATAAAACCGTTACGGTCTACATCAATATTGTTGAATGGTGGTGCGAATGTTAAGTTCATTTTTTGTTTTTGTTCTTTGGAAGCAAGTTTTTTCCAGAAATAATCAATAGGATTAATTCTAATTTCATTGGTACCAAAGAAACGGCTAAATGAACCATCATTATTTAAGACAACAATTCCTTCATTACCACCTTGAACAATAACGTAAATACGATAAGCATTATCGACAACAAGTTTTGATGGTAGGAAGTTGGTTTTACCCATGTAGTTTTCTGGTTTATATATAATATTCTTTACATAATAGAAGAATGAACCGTCTGTGTGAGTCTTTGGTGAGAAGACGATTATCCGTGAAGAACCATCTGGTCCACCACGATAACCCGTATCAGCTACATAGAGATCACCATTAGGAGCTTCGAAGACGCCTTCAGGGTTAGTAAGTGTCACTTGCACACCATTCTCACGGATAAAAACTTTATTTTCATCGATAAAGGTTCTAATACGGTATATGAAGTTAAAATCATGATCCGTTACTATTACTTGACTGCCAGCTGTATCGACAATGTATATTTTATCTTTACCGACGTGAATATCTGTACTTTCTTGATAATTGAATACACCAGGTAAACTTGCAACATTAACAATTTTTTCTAACCGATACCCAGGCGTACTAGGAACAGGTTTTAACCAAAAGTTATAATTGTAATCACGTGTACGATATTCGTTAGCCCTAACTTGTAATGGTATAAGGAGTAATATCGTTGTAACTAATATAAAACTTAGGACTTTTTTCATGAAAATCCTCCTATTCCTTAATACCAGATGTCGCCATTGTTTCGATAACATTACTTTGAGAAATGATGAAGACAGATAATGGTACGACTAACATCAGTAATGTTACCGCTGCTGCAACACCTGTACGGGCTACCCCAGCATTCACGATTTGTGAGAGGGCGTAACTCAATGGTTTTAATTTTTCTTCGTAAATATATGTTCCACCAGTATTACCCCATAAGTTTTGGAATTGTAGGATAACTAAGGTTAACCAGGCAGGACGAGCTAAAGGCATAATGATTTTCCAATAGATCTTAAACTCACCCGCACCGTCCATTTTAGCTGATTCAATTAGATCGGTAGGAATTTGGCTCATAAAGTTTTGCATTAAATATAATCCTAATGTTGTACCAAATGTTGGTATTAAAATTGCCCAGAAAGTATCAAGCATTTGTAAACGTGAGATAATGATATAACTTGGAATACCAGTAACAGCTGAACTGAACATTAATGAGTAGACAATCATCTTTGACATTAATTTCGAACCAGGGAAGTTATATTTAGCAAGTGGAAATGCTGCCAAGGAACTGATAAATACACTTCCAACCGTTCCAACAATTGTGATGAAAAGCGTATTGAAGAGATATCTACTAAATGGTACCCACGAGTTATTCATCAATACAAACATATCTCTAAAGTTATCAAAGGTCGGGTTCTTAACAAACAATTTAGGTGGGAATAAGAGAATTTCGTTTAATGGTTTAAACGCATTATTGATAACGAAGATCATTGGCCAAGCACTAAAGAGACCAAAGATGAAAAGGAAAGTAAAGAGAATAATATCACCATACAGGCTACGATTTAGCCGTTTTCCTGACTTACCTTTCATTTTTTTCTCACGTTTTAGAAACTTTAAATTCAACTTTTTCATGTTAGTTACCCACCCTTCTTAAGAGTTTTTGAACTACGAGGTTCGCAAAGATCATAGTTAGGAACAATACTGTAGCGATAGCAGATGCGTACCCCATTTCATACCGTGTTGAACCGTAGTCAATTAAGTGGGTTAGAATTGTGTGACCTGCATATTCGGTTGATGGTAAACCAGCCATTTCGATGGAGACACTACCAACCGCAAACGATGATGTTATTTGCATAACAGCACCGAATAATAATTGTGGTTTCATCGATGGCAATGTGATATACCATAATTCTTGCCAACGGTTCCTAATACCATCAATTGCGCCTGCTTCATAAAGCGTTCTGTCAACATTTTGTAAACCAGCAATGAATGATAGAAAACTTACACCTAAACTCAACCATAATTGTACTAGTATTAATATCCAAATAATGTAATTAGCGTTAGCTAACCAGAGGATGGGCTCAGAGATAATACCCATATAAATTAAGATTGAGTTTGCATAACCATAAAGGTCACTTGAGAAGATCAATTTCCAAATCAAGTAAGCATTACCACTAATTGATGGAGCATAGAATACCACTGTTAAAAATACTCTTAAAGGTTTTTTCAATTCATTAATTAACCATGCCAATACGAAACATAATAGATAACTTATTGGACCAGTTATGAATGCGATAATTAATGTATTCTTAATAGCGATGAGGAAAATATCATCTTTAAATAAGAGATTAATGTAGTTTGTAAATCCAACGAAGTCTGGCCATTCTAGCATGTTAAAGTTTGTGAAACTTATAATCATCGCCAAAACAACTGGTAAGAAGGTAAAGAGGAAGAAACAAAGCATGAATGGTGCTACCATTAGATATTTCGTTTTATTCAGTTTAATGTTCTTCCATA
>JAAZCR010000055.1 GCA_012513195.1 Bacilli bacterium
AGTATAACGGAAAAGAAAAAGATTATCAAAAGAGATAATCTTTTTCTACAAATATATATTAACTTATTATGAATCACATTTCAATTGTGCGTTACAATTTGTACATGTGTTACAAACGCCAATTTCTTCAACAATACCTTCTAAACAGATTGGACAAATGTCCCCGACTTCAACACCTATGTTTCGATTTGCCTTCGTTCTTGGTGGATTAATATCATCTTCTTTATGTACCTTGGTTTCGGTCACAGTTTCAACTTCTAACCCAAATTGGGTTGCATCGATTTGTTCAAGATTATTTTCTTCTGCTTTCAATGTTAATACTTGCGAATCACGGGAACCATCAACATAAACTGTACCGCCTTTAGCACCGCCTTTGTAGAGGCGCTCATAGATGCGCTCAACATCGCTTACAGTGAAGCCTTTTGGTGCATTAACAGTTTTAGAAATAGATGAGTCAACCCAACGTTGAATGATGCATTGAATATCAACATGTTCTTCTGGTGTCAAGTCCATGGCGGTTACGAATATATCTGGCAAGTTGTCCTTATTATATTCAGGATGGAGTTCAAGCCATTCATCAACAATGAGAGCATTAACTTCGATGAATTTACCTAAACGACCACTACGGTAATATTTAAAGGCAAAATAAGGTTCTAATCCAGTAGATACGCCTACCATTGTTCCTGTAGAACCAGTAGGAGCGATAGTTAATAAGTGGGAGTTACGGATACCATATGTTAAAATACCGTCACGAATATATCTTGGCATGCGTTTGAGATAACCGCTTTCTACGAAAGCATCCCGACTGCCACGCGTTTCTAAGAACGGGAAACTTCCTTTTTCTTTGGCTAAATTAATGGAAGTTTCATAAGCGGTGGTCGCAATAAACTCGAATAATTGATCTACTAAGCGATTAGCACTTGGGCTACCATAGCGTTCACCACACCAAATTAAGAGGTCATGTAAGCCCATTATGCCCATACCAATCCGCCGCTCACCAAGCGCTTGCTCGCGGTTTTCTTCTAGGAAGTATGGTGTAGAATCAATAACATTGTCTTGCATCCGCACGCCAGTTTGAATAGTTTGACGTAATTTTTCCCAATCGATTCTTCCTTTACGTTTATCAACCATATTAGCGAGGTTAATCGCTGCTAAGTTACATACAGAATAAGGCGCAAGAGGTTGTTCACCACATGGATTAGTCGCCCCTACTTTTTGTCCATATCCTTTGGCATTTGTCATATCATTCGCATTATCAATAAAGAAAATGCCTGGTTCAGCTGAGTAAGTAGCACAAATATTGATTAAACGCCACATTTCTCGAGCACGAATCCGCTTGTGTACAGCAACTTTATATCCCATGGCTTCCCATTCACGCACGTCACCAACGAGATGCCATTTTTCATCATACTCTTTCTTAGTTTTTTCGTCGTAGTTATTGATATCAGGGAAACGCAATTCAAAATAATCGTCTTTTTCAACCGCTTCCATGAATTCCCTTGTTATTGTGACCGAAATATTGGCACCAGAAAGGAATTCTGGATTATTTACTTCATAATGTCCCCCATCGCGGATTAACTTCTTAGCTTTTTGAACAATTTCTTCTGAGAATGGTGAAGGAGCCATTTCCTCAGACAACTTGACAATGGTCCGATACATTTCATATTCTTCATCAGACAAGGGAATAAACTTTAATTTATTCTTTATGAGTTGGATTATATCTTCATCTTGAATGTTTTCCATTAAGTATTGTAAGATGCGTGGATTTTGCATCTTAGAGATGATAAATTCTAACACATCAGGATGCCAATCAGCCAACATAATCATCTGAGCACCGCGACGAGAACCACCTTGTTCAACTAAGTGTGTTAAGTTTGCTATATCATTTAACCAACTAACAGCACCGCTGGATTTACCGCCCACACCTTTAGCCAAAGAGTTTTTCGGACGTAAGGTACTTCCGTTTGTGCCTACACCACCACCACGACTCATGATTTCCATTACCTTCTTACGGTGGTCGCTAATGCCACCACGAGAGTCGTGCACAAAAGGCATAACGAAGCAGTTAAAATAAGTTACTTGGCTCCCACTACCAGCACCATATAATACTCTTCCTGCTGGTACAAAGTTTAATGTTTTTAACTCGTAATAGAACTTCTCTTCCCATTCGCGCCGTTTTTCTGCGCTTTTTTCATTTTTCGCTAAATCATGAGCAACCCGACGTGCTATTTGTTCATAGAAGATTTCCAGGGGTTTATCAATAGTCTCTAATTTACGTTTTACTATACCTGTATTGAACTCTTCCTCGTTGGAGAGACTACCTCGAAACTCTTCTTCAATCAATACCTCGGCTACATTCTCTTCATAATTAATGCTGATGACTTGACCGATACCCCGCGCAGGAAACCTAGGATCGTCTTTAACTACGACTAATACAAGATCACCCACTGATAAGGATACAAGATTGATATCTTTTTGCGAATAACGATCTAGCATTACAAGACGGCTTACTCCAGAGTGCGTTGTTGTCATTGTGTCGTCAATTTTAAAAAGATGAGGAAAATACTTCTCGATGTCATTATTCAACTTCTTGATGTATTCCTTATCATAAGTAACGTGCATGAACATCAC
>JAAZCR010000056.1 GCA_012513195.1 Bacilli bacterium
AAGTTTCTTGGTTTATCAATATCATGCCCACGCTCAAAAGCTGCATAATAGGCTAATAATTGACATGGTACAACCATAACTAGAGCGGCAAGGTATTTATGAACATCATCGATGACTAATTGGTCTTGATCACTGCTCAGTGATTTTAAGGAGATAACTAATGTTTTCGCACCACGGGATTTTACTTCTTTAACGTTGGATCTCGTATTTAAATTAATTTCTTCTTGCGAAATTAAGGCAATTACAGGTGTGTCTTTTTCAATTAACGCAATTGTACCATGCTTAAGTTCTCCCGCAGCGAAACCTTCAGTTTGTATATAGGAAATTTCTTTAAGTTTTAGTGCTGCTTCTAACGCAACCGCATAATCGATATGACGACCAATATAGAAACAGTTTCTAGTAGTACTTAAAAATTCATGGGCTAATTTTTTAATATATTCTTTATTCTCACAAATCGTCTCGATGATATTCGCAACTTTAGATAACTCATCAACAAGGTTAAAATCTTTATTATCCATTAAGATGTAGGAAATAATCGCTAAAACCGCAAGTTGCGCTACATAAGCTTTAGTAGAGGCAACCGCAATTTCTGGTCCTGCATGTAAGAGTAACTGATAAGTGGTTTCACGATATAATGTAGAATTTTCCACATTCGTAATGGCTAATGACGGATAACCTTGTTTATTGATATTGACTAAAACAGCTCGGCTATCCGCAGTTTCTCCTGATTGTGAGATAAATATAAAGAGTGGTTTTTCGCTTAATAATGGTTGATTATAGATAAATTCGCTCGCAATAAACACTTCTGTTGGTATCTTTGCCATTTTTTCAAGGAAATATTTTCCTATTAAACCGGCATGATAACTAGTACCAGCCGCGATTATATAAATACGGTCACAAGCTTTTAACGCATCATAGATTTTTTGATCAAGAACAAACTCATGTTTCTCATTAGTATATTTTTCTAAGATGCGTCTAATCACAAAAGCTTGTTCCTCAATTTCTTTTAACATATAGTGAGGATAAATACCCTTATCCCCCGCATCTTTATCAATATTTACTTCAAAGGTATGACGTTTAACTTTCACACCAGTCATTTCATAGATCTTAACTTCATCTTTAGTAATAATCGCATATTCTAAATCTTTTAATTCATAGAAACGATTGGTCTTTTCAATCATGGCGAGAACGTCACTTGCGATCATATTAAATCTATTACCAGTTCCGATAAGTAATGGCGATTTATTTTTCACCACATAAATCTTGTCAGGGTTATTAACATCTAAAATCCCTAAAGCATAAGAACCATGAAGAATGTTCATTAATTTGCGGATCGCAAGTTCCACACAACCTAAATCTTCAGTAAACATTGAAATATGTTCGACGATTAATTCTGTATCTGTTTCACTTGTAAACGGAAAGTCTTTAAAGTAGTTTTTTCTTAGTTCATCCTCATTTTCAATAATGCCATTATGAACTAAGATAAATCTTCCATTATGACTCTTATGCGGATGAGCATTAATTTTACTTGGTTCACCATGGGTACTCCACCTTGTATGTCCAATACCGATTTGGGCGTCTATTTGTGGGACGATGTTTCGTAACTCATTTACCCGACACACATCTTTAAATATTTGCGCCTTTCCGTTAACATCAATCACACCTATACCACTTGAGTCATAACCACGATATTCTAATCGTTCTAATCCATTTAGTAGAATTTCTCTAACATTTTCATTACCTACGTATCCTACGATACCACACACACTATTTCTCCTTTCTATTCGTATGTATGGCTCTCTAACATCCTGTCATTAATTTTGTCCTAGAGGTCACCCTCTAGTTTTGTATAATGACTTTTAGCGCGGATGAGCGCTAGAAGGCACCCGCCGAAACTTTCGATTAACCTTCCCCTCGTCAACTTTTCTAATCAAAGAAAAGTTCTGGCGCTTGATAGCGTTTTAAATTAGAGAGCTGGTTTTAATTATAACATACCTCATAATTCAATTACTACCCTTAATATATAATATGATAAAAATAAAGAAACGAGATTTTATATCTCGTTTCTTTATTTTTTTATCTAACAACGATTTTCAATGTCACAAATTAAATCAACACGTCGCTTATGACGCTCACCAAGGAATTTAGCGTTTAACCATTCATAAACAATCATCTTCGCAAGTTCTGGACCAATTACTCTTGCGCCAAAGGTGAGAATGTTCGTGTCATTATGTTCTTTAGATAATTTAGCACTGTAAGGTTCGCTACAAACAACTGCTCTAATGCCTTTAACTTTGTTGGCAGCGATGCACATACCTACACCAGTACCACAAATTAATATCCCACAATCAACTTCTTTATTGACAACCGCTTTCGCGACGATTTCAGCATATTTAGGATAATCTGTACTTTCTGTGGAATTTGTACCGTAGTCTATGACCTCATGTCCAAGGGATTTGATATATTCGACAATTTCTTTTTTCATTTCTACCGCAACATGATCATTACCTATACCAATTTTCATTTTATACACCTCTTTACGTTTGTTCACATTATATTCTAACTAAACTTAATGGTTTTGTCTACAAAACCAGTATTATTATTTTTTCCTCTGTTTACTTACATAAACATTAATTATATAATGTACATGTATTATATTTTTTAAGGAGGAACCATGGATAAACAAGCTTATTTACAAGAAATAATGAGGGTAATAGAAAATGGTAGATTTAAACCTGATTGGGAATCATTATCGCAATATCAAGTTCCTAAATGGTACGAGAATGCCAAGTTAGGTATTTTCATTCACTATGGGGTGTATACAGTACCTGAGTTTGGTAGCGAATGGTATCCTCGCAACATGTATATCCAAGGCTCAAGGGAATTTGAATATCATGTGAAAACCTACGGTCCTCATAAAGAATTTGGTTATAAAGATTTCGTGCCCCTCTTTAAAGCCGAACGTTTTAATCCCACCGAATGGGCAGAACTATTCAAAAACACTGGTGCTCGCTATGTTGTGCCAGTAGCGGAACATCACGATGGTTTCCAAATGTATCAAAGTGATCTCTCCCATTGGAACGCATATGAAATGGGACCTAAACGCAATATCATTGGCGATTTAAAAACAGAAGTAGAAAAACAAGGATTGGTCTTCGGAGCTTCATCACACCGTGCTGAACATTGGTTTTTCTTAGGTCATGGCAAAGAATTCGATAGTGATATTAAAGATCCTATTCCTTACGGACATTTATATTGGCCAAGCATGCCTGAACCTAATCATTTTGATTTATATAGTCCTAGTCCATCTAAAGAATATTTAGAAGACTGGTTACTTCGTTGTTGCGAATTAGTTGATAAATATCAACCAAAGATTGTTTACTTTGATTGGTGGATTATTCATAGTGCGTTTAAACCCTACTTAAAACTCTTTGCGGCTTATTACTATAATCGTGCAGATGAATGGGGTACAGAAGTTGTCATAAATTATAAACATGATGCCTTCGCATTCAATACTGCGGTTGTTGATATTGAAAGAGGTCAATTTGCGGAAGCTAAACCATTCGTTTGGCAAACTGACACATCAGTAGCTCGTAACTCTTGGAGTTATACTAAGAATAATAATTATAAATCAAGTACCGAAATTCTCTGTGACTTCGTTGATATCGTCAGCAAGAATGGTCGTTTACTGCTTAATATTGGTCCAAAAGCCGATGGCTCAATTCCTGATGAAGATCGCCGCATTCTTGAAGATATTGGTAGTTGGATGAAGGTAAATGGTGAAGCTATTCATGATACGAAACCATGGAAAGTCTTCGGGGAAGGTCCAACTTTAATTAAGGAAGGTCAATTTACTGATTACGAACAAAAACATTTTACATCTCAAGATATTCGCTTTACTGTTAAAGGTAATAGTCTCTATGTATTTGTCTTAAAATACCCTGAAGATGGAAATGTCACAGTGAAATCCTTAGGAAGTAAACATTTCTTAACAGTAATTAAAGACATTTCTGTGCTAGGTTTTGATGAAAAACCTACATGGCAACTGACTAGTGATGCATTAGTTTTAAACACTAAAACTGTTAAGAGTGATAAACCAGTTGTATTTAAACTTCAACTTGAATAATTATTTATCAAAAGATAACCGTTAAAGGTTATCTTTTTTTTATTAATCATCACACCTTAATATGAGCTTATTGTAATCTCAATCTATATAGTCTTTATCCAATAAATAACCTAATAGC
>JAAZCR010000057.1 GCA_012513195.1 Bacilli bacterium
ATCTGTAACTATGATTTAAAACCAGGATATGCGGGTGTTCATAACCCCCTATATGATAAATCTTCAGGAGTCACATTAGTATTAGGTGATGCCAAAGACTCGATAAGTAAATTAATCTCCGAAATTGGTAGGAAACAAGAAGTAGTTGAAGATAAGAAAGAAGAAAATATTCATAATATCATCAAGGACGCTAAAAATGTGATTATTGTTCCTGGATATGGTATGGCACTAAGTCAAGCACAATTCTTAGTAAAACAACTCGCAGATAAACTAAGAGATAATGGCGCAACTGTAAGATTTGCGATTCATCCAGTTGCAGGAAGAATGCCTGGCCATATGAATGTGTTACTCGCAGAAGCAAATGTGGATTATGATGAACTCTATGAACTCGAGGCAATCAATGATGATTTTAAGAACGCTGATTTATGTATCGTCATTGGTGCCAATGACGTCATAAATCCTGCAGCAAGAGAACAAGAAGGAACCCCAATTTATGGCATGCCTATCCTTAATGTTGATCAGGCTAAACATGTCATTATCTGTAACTATGATTTAAAACCGGGTTATTCAGGCGTACATAATCCGTTATACGATAAAAATGAAGGTGTAACTTTATTACTTGGTGATGCGAAAGAAACTATCCAAAAATTAATAACTATATTAAGTGAAGAAAAACAAGTTAGTTCAGAAACAAAAACTGTATCACCAGTACAAATTCTTAAAGAGTCTAAGAAAGTAATTATTGTCCCTGGATATGGTATGGCATTGGCTCAAGCTCAACACTTAGTGAAACAACTTGCGGACATTTTAAAGAAGAATGGTACGGAAGTAAAATATGCGATTCATCCCGTGGCAGGAAGAATGCCAGGTCATATGAATGTACTCTTAGCTGAAGCAAATGTAGACTATGATGAACTATATGAATTAGAAGTTATTAACGATGAGTTTAAAGATGCTGATTGTTGCGTAGTAGTAGGTGCTAATGATGTCATTAATCCTGCAGCAAGAGAACAAGAAAGAACCCCAATTTATGGTATGCCAATCTTAAATGTTGATCAAGCTAAGCATGTTATTATATGCAACTATGACTTAAAACCAGGTTATTCAGGCGTACATAATCCTTTATATGACAAACAAGATGGTGTATCTTTATTACTAGGAGATGCTTCAGATACACTTCAAAGATTGATAAATGATTTAAATAGTTTATAAAATAACAAATGGCTCACTGTCAAATGTGAGCCATTTGTTTTATATTCAAGCAACATACATTATCCTTGAACTTGATATCTAAAAATTGAACCAATATATTGTATAATGTAATAAATGTTATTTTAGTCCATTATCCGAGGGGGATAAATAAATGCTTACAAAAGATATCGTATCTACTCTAGAACAAAATGGATTCAAGCTTGTAGAAAAAGTAGAATATTATGATGAAGTAAAAGATATGTATACTTTATTTTTTGAACAAGACCATAATTGTTTAATAATAGATTACAATATCTGTAAAATGAAAGAGCCTATATTTGATTATTCAGAATATACCAATAAACAAAACGAGTATATGTTTAAATATGAGCAGTGTTACCGGTTTTATGTGAAGAATGATGAAGATTTAGAAATCGCTTTAGTCACATATAATACGCTTTTATCTACAGATAATGATATTGATATATCTTATAATTCGAAATGTTTTGAACGTAAACTATCGCATCCGGATAATACACCACTAGAAGAATACTTTGAGCAGTGCTTTATTGAAGTATACGGTAATGATGGATATAAGTACTTAGAAAAGGAGTATCATTTTCAAGATATTCTTGGTAGCAATGTTTCAATTGATTATGTTATTGAGACAAAAGATAAAAAGTACGCAATTGAAGAGAATGGAGTTAAATATCATCATCCACAACTTATCGGTGTGGATAGATACAAACAACAATTATTAAAACAAAATTCTTTAGTTAAGTTTAATTTCGTTATCTTTCGATGGTCAACAGATCACTTAAGATTTAAGGAAAAAATGTATGATGATATATAGTTATTTTTAGGTGATAAAGAAAGATTTATTGACAAAACAGAAGTGAAAGTTTCAAGAGCATTCAAATTATAAGAACACCAAGAAGTAGCTTTACAAGATATTAAGAAGGCTAGAGAAGAAGGTAATGCTTCATTTTTAGTTGTCCTTCCTACAGCTTCAGGAAAATCTAAAATTATCGAAGAAGATATCAAGGATAATCTCCTTATAAACCCAAATCTAAGAGTTTTAATAATGTGTCCAAGTAATAATATTAAATTAGACTGGCTAGAAAGAACTAAAAATTTATTAAGTGATATAAATCTTGATATTAAATATGGTGATAAAGTATCAAATCAATTAGTAATAAGCACTTATGCATCTGCTTATGGATTTGTAAATTATTTAGATAATGAATATTTTGATTACATTGTTGTTGATGAAGCTCATCATGCAGTAGCTGAAGTTACTAAGAAAACCATCCAATACTTTAACCCTAAGTTTCTCATTGGTTTAACCGCTACTCCAGAGCGGTTAGATAGAAAGAAGTTAGATGAAGTGTTTGGCGCGTATAGTGAGCGATTAAATCTTGAAGAAGCAATGCGAAAAGGTATCATTGCGCCCATTAGAGCTTATCGCATAGAAAGTAATATCGATTTAAGTGAAGTTAGGTTTAATGGTAAAGAATATGTTAATGCTGATTTAGAGAAAACTATTAATGTTGAATCCCGTAATGAATTAATCGCAAAAGTACTGAAGAAGTTCTTCGTAAATGGTAAAATGCCATATAAACAAGGATTAATTTTCTGTGTTAGTACAGATCATGCTAATAGAATGGAAAAAATACTGCAAAAATATGGTATTAGTGCTAAGGCTGTTCATACGAAAATTAAGAATTATCAAAAATTTATCGATGATTATAATAATAAAAAATACAATTTTTGTGTACTTGCCAGTTAATCTCAGAAGGCTGGGATAGTCCCCAAACAAGCATTGTGGTTATGGCAAGACCAACAATGTCAAAAGTACTTTATCTCCAACAATTAGGTAGGGGATTACGTAAATGCGAAGGTAAAGAATGTTTGTATGTGATTGATGTTGTTGATCAATATGGTGCACTAAATGTACCATGGTCTGTTCACGGCATCTTTAGTAACCCTTATTACGTCCCATTTGGAGATATATTAGGTAGAGACATTAAAAGTAAAGAAATGGTAATACTAGAGGGATTAGTTGAAGAACCAATTGCGATTAGAGAAATTGATATATTTACTTTTGAAGAAAAATATAAAGGTTACTTGAGTGTGGATGAACTCGCAAGAGAATTGTTTGTATCTAACAGTAGTGTTTATAATTGGTTACGAAAGAAAGAAATTACTCCTGATCTTGAGTTTAAATGTGGTAGCGAAACAATTAAGATGTTTAAACCAGAAAGAGTACAAGAAATTAGGAAACTTAAGAAACTAAAGGAGCATAGTCAAGATACCATTAAAGAAGACTTCTTTGAATTCTTAGAAGAAAAGAGTTATACTTTTTCGTTCAAGATGGTATTTCTTCTCGCATTTCTTAAAAATCTCGATAAAAATGGTAATGCGAAGATTGATAATGTGTTAAAATTGTATAGAAGATTTTACAAAGATAGGTTAAATCATAACTTAAGAGTTGATAGAGAAAACTGTATATATACCCAAGAGTATTTAGATAATAAGTTAGCATTAAAACAAAGTATGCTAAGTAATCCCTTCGAAAAATTTGAACGTAAACGATTTATTCTTCATTGTAAAGAATTATCAGAAATAGGTTTTAATAGTCATCTCTGGAACAAGTTAACTAAAGAAGACATTCAAAAAATCAAAACAATGATGTATGAACACCTACAAGAATATTATCAAAACCTTGATGGTCTACTTAATATTGATTATTTATTATAAGAGGAGATATTATGTGTAAAGAATATTATAATAAATACGCTAATGAATTTATTGAATCAACAATGAATGTGGATATGTCTGAATTGTATGCAATGTTTGAGAAGTATTTACCTGAAACAGGTAAAATTCTTGATATTGGTTTTGGTTCTGGTAGAGATAGTTTATATTTCTCTAAGAAATATGAAGTAGTGAGTATCGATAATAGTGAAACTTTTGTTGTACATGCAAAGAATGTACTCACAAATAAAGTAATACTACTAGATGTACGTGATATTAGTTTCGATGAGGAATTTGATGGAATTTGGGCTTGTGCCTCTTTACTACATTTGCGCTATCATGAATTACCTGAGGTATTAAATAAATGTTACAGAAGTTTAAAACCTAATGGTATTATGTATATGTCATTTAAATATGGAGATTTTGAAGGTGAAAGAAACGGAAGATATTTTACTGATCTTAATGAAGAAAGATTAAATAATATGTTGTTAAATAGTAGATTTAAATTGCTAGAGTTAAAAATAACGAACGATTTTAGACCAGATCGTTATGATAAATGGTTAAATGTAATTATAAGAAAGTCATAAAATTAAAAACAGACGCTTATAGATTTAATAGTATAATAAGCGTCTGTTTTATTTATTAACAGTCATTTGAATGAATACATAAAGAAGTTAATATTTTGACAAGTAGTCCTGATATGTAAAATAATATTAAAAGATATCAGATTTAGTTGAATTATTTATTTATTATTTATTTAAATATCATCTTTACAACAATAAAATTATTTGATAATATTTAGATGAAAATGCTTTTATAAATGTTTGTTGAAT
>JAAZCR010000058.1 GCA_012513195.1 Bacilli bacterium
AATTGCGAAAAGTTATCCCTTTTCGCAAGTAGTAGGAATGGAAGATAATCAAAAGTTTTTGAAAATTGCGAAAACTAAAAGACGTCGCAGTATGTTACCCAATCTTGAATTTGTAAGTCTAGCCAATCTTCCTACTTACACAGATTACCATGATTTAGTAACCCTGTTTTTTGCCTTATCGGGTAGAACCGAAACAGATATCAAAGAAATATTGTTAGCGATTAAACCAACCTTAAAAATACGGGGAAAACTGTTAATTGTTGATTTTGAACCAGATAAAATCGATCGAGCTGGACTTATCTTAGGATTATATTTATCTTTGTTTTATAAGAAAGGTTCAACTTTTTCCTTTGATACTCTATTTGAAGAAACAGGGTATCAAATCATTAAATAACAAATGGTTCAAGGAGTTACGATTATCCAAGCAAGTATTTCCAATTAAAAAGTGGTGATTATTACATGTTAATTCAGAAAAGTTATGAAAACACGAACCCTAAACTCTATCTTGTTAGTACTCCCATCGGCAATCTCGGCGATATTACTTTTAGAGCCTTAGAAATCTTAAGAATGGTTGATTATATCGCCTGTGAAGATACGCGGGTAACGATTAAATTACTAAATTATTATGATATCAAAAAACCATTAATTAGTTATCATGAACATAACAAATATGAAAGTGGTATTAATATCATTAATAAAATTAAACTTGGTAATAATGTCGCCTTAGTAAGTGATGCAGGCACTCCTTGCATCTCGGACCCAGGCTATGAAATCGTGAAACTTGCGATTGAGAATAACATCGATGTGGTACCAATTCCTGGACCAAGTGCTCTTATTAGTGCGCTTATTTGTTCAGGTCTAGTACCCCAGCCATTTACTTTTCTTGGCTTTTTAGACCACCGTAAACAAGATAAACGGAAACAATTAGAAGAGTTAAAATACCATCCCTATAGCATGATTTTTTATGAGGCACCCCATCGTTTTCGTGAAACGATTAGTATAATGAGCGAGGTATTTGGCGAACGAAGTTGTGCCATCGTGCGGGAAATCTCCAAAAGGTATGAAGAAGTATATCGTGGTTTGTTAAATGATGTGCTTTCTTATTATGAAGATATTAAAGGGGAAATCGTGATTATCGTTGAAGGTACTACACATCCGCAATATCCAGAGGAACCGTTAATTGAAGAAATGGATATCATCGAACAAGTAAATCATTATGTTGAATTAGGTTTATCGAAAAGTGAAGCGATCAAACGCGTGGCTACGGAACGCAAACTTTCGAAACGTGAAGTATATAACTATTATCATTCCCAAAACTAAAAATCACCTTGCGGTGATTTTTTTTATTAGGTATTGGTGTTAAAAAGAGATATGTTATAATAATGACGAGGGAAAATGTTAGAGGGAGTGATTAAATGGATAAGTATGGGCTAACCTATATTACCATTAACCGGGATCATCTTTTACACAATGCGCGCTATTTCAAAAATAAGAGTGGTAAGAAACTCATTGCGGTTATTAAAAGTAATGCCTATGGTCATGGAATGTTAGAAGTTGCCCAAATTTTAAATGATGAAGCAGATTGTTATGCGGTGGATAGTTTAGATTATGCCTTAAGTTTGCGTGAACATGGCTTTACGAAACCAATTCTAATCTTAAATCCCATTGATCTAAACTATCTTGACTTAGTATTAGAAAATGATTTAATGATTACCGTAAGTAGTCTTAGTGATCTGCAAAATACTGTACCTGATACCAATAAACTTAAGCTCCATATTAAAGTTGATACGGGAATGAATCGTTTTGGGATTAAGTGTAAACAAGAACTAGATGAAATGATTCAATATATTAAGACCAAGAATTGGCAACTTGTGGGTATCTACACCCATTATCATAGTCCTAATAATGAAGTATATAGTAAACACCAACAGAAGCGTTTTTTAGAGATGTTACAGAATATTGAACATGACTTTACATATGTTCATTTATGTAGTACGAGTGCAGTACTAAACGATTTAGATCTTCCCGAAACTACCCATGTTAGAGTAGGTTTAGGTTTATATGGAATTTGTGATAGCCCAGAAGTCAAGCCTGTTCTATCGTTATATTCTAAAATTGTCTTGAAAAAAAACGTAAGCGTCGAAGAAACAGTGGGCTACGGCGCTAATTATCAAGCCAAAGAAGACATGTGGATTGGCGTATTACCATGTGGGTACGCTGATGGTATCATTAGACATAACACGAATCGAAAGGTTTATATAGATGGTCATTATACCGAAATCATTGGTAATGTCTGTATGAATGCACTTATGATAAAATTACCACATCCTGATGTCAAAGGTGATGTGGAGTTGATTGGTGAGCATGTATCAGCTCTAGAAATCGCTCGTCATTTAAATACTATCTCTTATGAAGTAACGACAATTTTACCTTCCCATCTGAAACGCATCATAATTTAGTAACGTTTTTCAATGGCAAGTACATATGGGGCATCTTCCTTATGATTAATGAAACGATAGATTAAACATTGATATGCTCTTTGATTAAGCTCCTTGAGATACTCAAGGAGCGCTTTGCTTTCTTTTTTACCTTCCTCATGACCGGGATAAACAACGATGGAAATAACTCCTCCTGTTTTTAAGATTTTAAGCATTTTTTCAAGCGTTTTTATCGTCGTTTCCGTTTTAGTGGTAATGGCTTTATTACCACCGGGAAGATACCCAAGATTAAACATTACTCCCGCAATCTTCCCATGCAACTCTTTAGGAATAACTTGATCGACTGCTTCATGACTGATATTAAAAAGTTCGACATTTGTTTGTTCTGCATCTTCAAGGAGTTTCTTGGTATGATTAATCGCTTCTGTTTGAATGTCAAAACCAAAGACTTTTCCATAAGGTACTAATTGGGCAAGAAATAGTGTATCATGGCCATTACCAACCGTCGCATCGATTAGATAATCATTTTCACAAGTAACTTCTTTTATGATACTTTTCGCATAATCTAATACTTTATTTAGTGCCATCATAACACCTACCTTGATATGTGTTTCTTCTTTCAAGTTCATGGTCAATCGCATTTAAGACTTCCCATTTTTTAAGACTCCACATTGGCGCAAGTAAATCTTCCCGTACCGCATCCCCTGTCAAGCGGTGAATGACAATATGTGGGGGAATTAGTTCAAGTTGTTTCACGACGGTATCGACATACTCTTCTAAGGTCATGACAGGGAAAGGATTACGCAAATATTCGCGTCCCATTCTAGTATTCTTAATCACATGTAAGAGATGGATTTTAATACCTTGGATATCTAACTTAACTAATTCTCTTACTGTTTCTAGCATCTCTTCTTGGGTTTCATAAGGCAAACCATTTATGATATGAACGATGGTCTCAATGTTATGTTTTCGTAATTTTTCAATCCCTTTGACGAAGGTATGATAATCATGACCACGATTAATTAGTTTAGCAGTTTTTTCATGTATGGTTTGCAGACCTAATTCTACAAAGAGGTTAGTACGTTGATTTAAATCCGCTAAATATTCTACCACATAATCTTCAAGGCAATCGGGTCTTGTCGCAATCGATAAACCAATTACATCAGGGCTAAAACTCAAAACAGGGTCAAAAGTTTCTTTTAATACTTCAACTGGTGCATAAGTGTTGGTGTTGGCTTGAAAGTAAACGATGTATTTAGCTTCTGGCCATTTTTTATGCATCATTTCGCGAATGCTGTTGAACTGCGTGTATAAATCATCATTTTTGTTTCCTGCAAAGTCACCACTACCAGATGGTGAGCAGAATGTACAACCACCATATCCAGCCTTTCCCGTTTTATTAGGACAAGTAAAGCCCGCATTTAAGGGCACTTTAAATACTTTAGAATTAAAGCGGGAACGTAAGTATTGATTTAGACTATAGTAACGTTTATCTTGAAAGTTCATAATATCACCGCTATTAATTGTATCACATTCAAGAAAAATAGGAAAATTTATTAAATAGAGTTTAAAAACAAAGTAAAATTAGATACAATAATATTATCAAGTAATTAGGGTGGTACTCATATGACAAATAAGATAGCCGAACTGCTTTTTCATCCCAAAACACTAAGTAAATATCGCTCTACTAGAGCCTATAAAGTTTTCTTATATTTGTTAGTCTTAACCATCTTTTTTATTCTCGTTCCAATTCTTGACTTTGTTATCTCACCTGAGTTAGATATAACTGATAAAAGACGCTTTTCCCAAATGCTTAATATTGATTTGGATGTGGCTAAAGACTTACCTAATTGTGCTTTAGATGATTATATTTATACTTGTATTGATGAAGAATCAAAACAACAAGAAATCTTGACGATATTAGATATCTTCAAAGTGGTATCCGATGAAGATAATAAATATACGAAAAATGGTTTATATTTAATTAAATTGACAAAAGAACGTGTCTACGTTGTCAATCAGTTAGGTTTTACGATTAGCGTAGAGTATGATGATTTACCGAAAAGTTGGCAATCCTTTGATTTTACCGAAATTAAGAACTCCACCTATCCTAGCGATAGTTTATATTATTTAGTGGTTGGGGGAATCAATGAAATTATAAAACAGTATTTACCCTTAATCATTATTTCGATTATACTGATGAATTATGTGATTCATATCTTGGAGTTATTATTTTTAACAGCTTTTCTCTATCTAGTTTATAGTCGGTTCCAATATAAGTATTTTGAATTGTTTAAGATTGCGGTCTTTGGTAGGACATTACCGATTACGATTAGCGTTATTTTAAATCTTTTGCATATTTATACTATCAATAGTTTAATCATCACCTTCTTAACATTCTTATATGTGCATCTTGCGGTGATGAAAAATATACCACTTGATCGCGAATTCTAGTTATTATTTAACCTTTTATCAATAACATGATAAAAGGTTTTTTATTTTAACTTTTTAACATTTACCTAGTCATCGTGAACTTTATAAAATAATTTGACTTTTAACAAAGGGATACTTTATAATACTTATCGTAAGACATAATTGATAATCATTATCAATTAGAATAAAGAAGGGGCTAAAAATGCGATTATATACTATGAATTTAGACATTGCTTACGACGAAAAAATCATCGTCAAAAATCTTTCTGTAACCATTCCTGATAGGAAAATCACCGCCATCATTGGACCTAATGGTTGCGGAAAGTCAACTTTACTTAAAGCCCTTACGCGCATTATACCTTATAAAAAGGGGCAAGTAATCCTTGATGGTAAAGAAATTATCAAGGAAAACACCAAAGAGTTGGCGAAAAAAATGGCCATTTTACCGCAAACCCCCGAAAATCCACGGGGTCTTACCGTCGCTGAATTAGTAAGTTATGGGAGATTTCCTTATCAATCAGGAATGGGTAGGTTAACGAAACTTGATAAGGAAATCATCGATTGGGCTCTAGATGCGACAGGATTACTTCCGTATAAACATCAAGCAGTTGATGCCTTATCCGGGGGGCAAAGACAACGAGCGTGGATTGCGATGGCACTTGCGCAAGATACGGATATCATCTTCTTAGATGAACCAACAACATATCTCGATATTGCCCATCAGTTAGAAGTTTTAGAATTATTAGAGCGCTTAAACAAAGAAGAAGGGCGCACCATCGTTATGGTACTCCACGACCTAAATCAAGCTGCTCGTTTTGCCCATTATTTAATTGCGATGAAGGATGGCAAAATCGTTAAAACCGGGACTAGTGAAGAAGTAATTGAGAAAGCAGTTCTTAAAGAAATCTTTCAAATTGATGCAGTAGTTGGTAGGGATCCAATTACGCAAAAACCAATGTGTTATACCTATAATCTTATCAGAATGTAAAGGAGTAGGATGATGAAAAAACTACTATTTGTGCCAATGTTTATCACGGTATTATTACTTACAGCTTGTACATCATTAAATAAAACCACCACAAATAATGAAGATATGATTGTCTATGAATCGGAAACTGGTCCCATCTTAGTTCCTGCTAGTCCTAAACGGGTTGTCGTGTTATCATCATTTAACGCTGGTAGTGTCATGGCTTTAGGGGTAAATATCGTTGGTGCTGACATGTGGACGATGGCTAATCCTCGCTATGCCCCTTACTTACAAAATGCGATTGAAGTGAGCGAAGATGATTTAGAAACAATCCTCGAACTTGAACCTGACTTAATTATCGCTCAACCAACCACAAATAATTTAAATCGCTTAAAAGAAATCGCCCCAACTGTAACCTTTACCTATGGTCGCTTTGATTATCTAACTACCCATATTGAAATGGGTAAGTTATTAAATAAAGAACAAGAAGCCCGCGCTTGGGTAGAAGATTTTAGGAAGCGAGCGCAAGAAGCAGGTCAAGACATAAAAACCAAAATTGGTGAAACAGCGACAGTTACCGTCATTGAATCATTTAGTAAACAACTCTACGTATTCGGCGATAACTGGGGTCGCGGAACTGAAATCCTCTATCAAGAGATGCAACTAAAGATGCCAGAAAAGGTAGAAGAAGTGGCGTTAACTGCTGGCTATTATGCATTATCAGTGGAAGTTTTACCAGAATATGTTGGCGATTATCTCATCATTAGTAATGATGGTGATGATTCCTACTTTAAAGGAACAAGTATCTATCAAGACTTGCCAGCAGTAAAAAATAACCGCGTTCTTGAAGTTAATGCGGCAGAGTTCTACTTCAATGACCCCATCACCTTAGAATATCAACTAGAACTCTTTATCAAGTTTTTCTTAGGTGAATAATTATGTTAAGTAAGAATAAAGGTTTCTTCCTTATCATAACAGTTAGTTTCATTGTTTTAGTTATTACCTTTATTCTCGCAAGTGTTTTTGGGGCAGCGGAGGTAACTACACGTGACCTCTTTAAAGCCCTTTTTACACGTGAAACATCAACCAAGATTAATTTATTAAGGGAAATACGTTTACCCCGTGTCGTCGGTGCACTCTTAGTGGGCGCAAGTTTAGGTGTCGCTGGTTGTATCATGCAAGGGCTAACACGTAATCCCTTAGCTGATCCTTCTTTACTGGGGTTGAGTGCGGGAGCGTCACTTGCCCTGGCGCTCACTTTAGTTTATTATCCTAAGGCGAGTACTATAATCATTATGTGCTTTTGTTTTATTGGTGCCCTCATCGCCACGCTAATGGTGCTAAGTTTAGGGAGAACGAAACGGGTGGGATTTTCTCCCTATCGTCTAGTGCTTGCGGGGGTTTGTGTGACAACGCTACTTACAGCCATTACTGA
>JAAZCR010000059.1 GCA_012513195.1 Bacilli bacterium
GTAGTGAGGATACCTTAAGCGTGAATTATCAACGTTTAATATTACAACATATATCAGAAAAAGCCCACAAAGGTGTGTTAACTGGTTCAGATATTACCGATATTAAAATTACCATTGTTTCTGGTAGAGCCCACAAAAAACATACCTCTGGTGGTGATTTCCGTGAAGCTACCTATCGGGCTATCCGTCAAGGATTAATGGAAGCCTACTCTGTATTACTTGAACCATATTATTCATTCCGTTTAGAATTACCTGAAAACATGGTGGGACGAGCTCTCACAGATATTAATCTGATGAAAGGCAGTGGCGAGATTATCGATAAAACCAATGAGAAGGTCATTATCGAAGGGGTTGCTCCGGTACGACTTATGCGAAATTATCATAAGGAAGTCATTGCGTATACGAAAGGGTTAGGGCGTTTATCGCAAGCGTTTATTGGATATTTCCCAAGTAATGATAGTGAACAAATAGTTAAAGAAATTGGCTACAATCCCTTAACTGATTTTGCTAATCCATCACATTCGATCTTCTGTAAGAATGGTACAAGTTTTTCTGTCCCCTGGTATGAAGTAAAGAATTATATGCACCTTGAAAGTTACTTAAAAGAACTTAATTTAGATGATAAAGATAAAGAAGTTAAGAGACAAGAAGAACAGTTTATTAGTCAAGAAGAAATTGAACGTATTATTCAAAAAACTTTCTTTGCGAATAAAACAGATAAAAGTAAATGGAAGAAACATACCATAAGAGTATCTACTAAAGAAGATAAAGTAAAAACCTATGAAGATAATTTCGCAAAAGATGAGTGTCTTCTTATTGATGGTTATAACATCATTTATGCTTGGCCAGAGTTAAAAGAATTAAGTGATGTGAATATGGATGCTGCGAGATTACAACTACTAGACATCTTAAGCAATTACCGTGGTGTTAAAAAGTGTAGGATTATCGTAGTGTTCGATGCCTACAAAGTACCTGGTCATCAAGAAGAAATTAGTAAATATAAAAACATTTATGTCGTTTATACCAAAGAAGCCCAAACAGCGGATGATTATATCGAGAAGTTCGCTTTTAGTAATCGAAAAAAATATAATATTACAGTTGCCACATCAGATGCTCTTGAACAACTCATTGTTCGTGGTCAGGGTAGTAAATTATTATCAGCGCGCGAACTTAAGCAAGAAATTGAAAGAGTAAATGAGATGTTAAGGAGAACATATATTGATGTTGAATCTAGTAATCGCAATTCTATTATTAAAAATATATCTTCACATGTGAAGACGAAATTGAATGAACTTATAAAGGATAAAAAAAGATTCAGAAAATAAATGAAATGTGAGGGAGTATATGATTAGAGAGATTACTGATACGACAACGAAAAAGAAATCGCAAAAAAGGTATTAGAAGATTTACCAGAATGGTTTGGCATACCTGAATATACCCAAATGTATATTGAACAAAGTAGTTTAATGCCTTTCTTTGCGGCATACGTTGAAGATGAACCTGTAGGATTTATTGTGCTTAAAGAGACTAGTTCTCATACTGCCGAAATCTATTGTATGGGTGTAATGAAGAAATATCATCGTCAACAACTTGGTAAAAAATTGCTTTGTGCTTTTGAAGAGTTTGCGAAAACTAAAGGATATAAACTAATTCAAGTAAAAACTGTTCAATATGGTAAATATGAAGAATATGATAGAACTAATTTATTTTATCGTGCTATGGGATTTTATGAATTAGAAGTATTTCCTACTTTATGGGATGAACATAATCCGTGTCAGATCTTAGTTAAACCTATATTATAAATGAAACATATATAAACAGGGTTAATGAGCTGATCCCTGTCAATAGACATAGAAAATAAAAAAATTTCGTATTTAAACTTAGGCTTGATTTCGATATTCA
>JAAZCR010000060.1 GCA_012513195.1 Bacilli bacterium
ACTCCTGGTTTATTCATTAGTTCAATTATTTCCTCTTTATAAGGTTCAAAAGCACTATTTCTATTTCTAGTAATGGCCTTTTTACCTCCATTCTCATAGTACTTTTTAATCGTGTGTCGATCAATACCGTAAATTCTTTGTAGATGACTAAAGTTAGGTTTCATATTACAACTCCTATAAATCTCTAACATTCCTAGTATGTTGATTTCAGTCACTGTTCCCTCTCCTTTTACAATAACTGAAACCATTATACTAAAAAGCAACCTATTCGTTCGCAAGAAATTTACCAATATTGGTAGTTTTCTCACGCTCAAAATTGGTTGCTTTTATTGTAACATTAACAAACATATTTTACTTATCTTCAGGTATATCTCTATATAGGGTTAATAATTGCTAGTTTGTGAACATCATTTATATCTAGTAAAAGCTTTAAGAGGGAAGATAATGGAGAAGAGTATGGAAGTTATCAGGTTTATATTAAAGATTATAATGTAGTTTTTAATATTGGGGTTTGGATGTAACTTTATTCTGCAGAAAATCAGTTACTCATTTTATAAAAACACGAAAAAAATGATCGATGTTTCTAATACTCCTCAATTCATTCAGTTTACAGATACGTTAACTGGTTATGGTAATAATCTTGATTCAGAGAAAAACAATAAAGTAATATTGTTTTTTGGTGGCTCTAAGTATATTGCCTATAACTCTGTGGGGAAATATTCTGCTAAATTTGATTATCCATTTATATCAGTAGATTATTATGGGAGTCAAGATAGTAGCGGAAAAATGAATATAAAAACGATGAAACAATCAGCGGAAGAGTTATACGATTGGGTAAAGAAACATTATCCCAATAGTGAAATCATCATAATTGGTCATAGTTACGGAGTAGGAATCGCAACATATCTAGCAAGTGTAAGGGAATGTAATTATTTGATTATCGTTTCTGGATACAGAGACATTGCGGATTTATATAATAGAGTTATTCCTATATTCTGGGGACCATTAAAAGTATTTATTTCAAATAATATTCATACCGCTAAATATGCTAAAAACGTAGAATGTCCAGTTTATATTATAGGCTCGACTAATGATAATGTTTTAAGTGCATCTTTACAAGAAAAACTTTCTGCTAGTTTTAAAAATTCCCAAGTCAAAATATTTGTTGATATAACTCATGAAGATTATTTTAACTCGGATGATGTTATAAATTATATTAATGAGATTATTGAATAATGATATACTTTTCTATAATGGCTATCGAGATCGCTTACTTTATGTTAAGTAAAATAGAGAAAATAGTGTAAAGTCTAGATAAATAGATAGGAGAAAAGGGGACTTTTAAGAAGTATGGATATATAAGCTAAAAGAATAAATTGTAGATGTTTTTTCGTATTAATACTTCTTATGCCTGTTGTCATTTTGGTTAAGTAATATAAACAGGACTATAAAACATATTATGAAAAAACGATAACTTATAAAGGAATAGACAAGATTTTATCTGATGGAGATATCTCTATCATAATAAAAACGGTAGATAAAAAGTATCGCATAAACAATATTATTGCGAACTATGAACTATATGAATTACTAAATTCTTGGCTTAATGAAGATGATGAAATATTAATTTATTATTATGATTCAAATCAAATAATAGGTATTAAAAAAAGGGAATGAGTCTCTTCTTGATGTTAATTATTCACTTAATAAACTAGAAAGAAAAGATAAACTAAATCTAACTAGTGCTCCATTGTTATTAAATTATTGCGGTTTGCTTGGTATTAGTGATTAAGGAAAATAAGAAAAAAGAAGCGAATGCTCAAGAAACCTTACTTTATAAATTTGATTTAGATAAAATGATAATACGATTAAAAACACCATTAAATACATTCTTGATACATACTTTTACAATTGTATGTACGATTGCGTTTATTCTTTTATATGGGGAAACAAATAAATGGTTTATTTTCGTGTTTATTGGCTTACTACTTACATATAACATTTATAAACTAGTTGAATTGTTTTTAAGAAAGATGGTCATTAATTTAAGCAATCACGAAATTATCTTTTATACCCCACTAAAAAGAAAAACAAAGATTGATATGATAGAAAATGTATTTTTACAAGTTATAGAAGACCCTGAAGGAAATGATAGATACTTTGTATATTTTCAAGTTCGTGATAAAAAGAATTGAATTAAAATCGAGACAGTTTCAGAGGAACAAGCTAATGCGATAAAATCATTACTTAAATATAAACATAGTTAAACTTTTTAATACTAAAAAATCAAATTTGGCAAAATTAAAAGATCCCCTTTGTATAGATAATACATTATATGGTTTCGTACTATCTTCTTCAAGGGGATTTTTAATATTTATCTACACTAAATATTATTAAAATACATAAATATGATTTAATTTAAATTGATAAAATGTAATATAATTAGTATTTGGTTATGAAAAGCTAAATTTTATTTATCAAGTAAACATGATGTTAGAAACAGTTAATAACGTCACTTCCTGCCCTCACAAAGGCAATAAATTCATGCAATTCAGCATGGCAGCGAATTGTGCGACCACCAGTAACAACATTACGAGTACGGACATCAATCCATTCACCTTTTGGTAAATAGACGTCTCTTTCTGTACATCCATGTTCATAAATAGGAGCAAAAAGAATATCAGCACCGTACATATATTGATCTTCAAGGGTATATGTGTTTTCGTCATCATAGAAATCCCAGAACATTGGTCGCATTATAGGTGCACCTGTTTCTGAAGCAATATCCATATATTTGCATGTATAGTCTTTAAGTCGATAACGAAGTTCAACTAAAGATTTGAGGATTGGATATACATCTTCACCAAAACTCCAGAGTTCATTAGCACCATTACTTGGTTCAATGATGCCTGGATGACGGAACTCATATGTAGATTCACGACGCCGTGAGCCATGAAGTCGCATAACGGGGGAGAAAACTCCAAATTGGAACCATCGTACAATAAGTTCCTTGAAGTAATCACTTTCAATATCTCCACCCCAGAAGCCACCGAGGTCGGAGTTCCACCAAGGAATACCGCACATTGCCATGGAAAGTCCATTTTTGATACTCATTTTGAGATTATGGAAGGTAGAGCCAATATCACCGTTCCAACAAAGGGCTCCATACCTTTGACTACCTGGATAACAAGCCCTAACGAGGAGAATGATTTCATCTTCACCTTCCCGTTTAAGCCCTTCATAGAATCCTTTGACATAATAGAATGGATAAAGTTGGATTACTTGGGCGCCATTTCCAAGATAGAATTTGAGGTGTCCTGGGTTTTGTGGATGAACTTCTGGTTCTGCTTCGTCTAACCAGAAATTTTTAATTCCATAATTGTAATAGTTTTGTTTTACTTTATTCCAGACATACTCACGGGTTTCAGGATTCATCACATCGATGAATGTTTGTTGGCCGTAAAAGTCAAATATGCCGTATTGTCCGTTTTCGGTACGTACAAGCATATTCGCTTCACTCATTTCAAAATAGTTTTCACTCTTAGGATTTATTGTAGGCCAGAAAGAAACAATAACTTTAATACCCATCTCGTTAAGTTCATCAACCATCGCTTTTGGGTCAGGCCAGTATTTAGGATCGAACTTCCAATCACCTTGTTCAGTCCAGTGGAAGTAATCAATCACAATCGCATCAATTGGAATACTACGACGCTTATACTCTCTCGCAACTGCTAAAACTTCATCTTGGCTTTCATAGCGTAATTTAGATTGCCAGAATCCAGCTGCCCAGCGAGGAAATTTTGGTGGGAAGCCCGTTAATCTACAGTAAATCTTCATGGTTTCAGCAGGTGTTTCGCCCGCAAATACGAAGTAATCCGCTTGATAAGTGCTATCCGCTACAAACATCGTATGATTTTTGGTAAGTTCACATCTACCAGGAGCGGGGTTGTTCCAGAGAAAACCATAACCAAGGGATGAATAGTAGACAGGTAAAGAAGATTTCGTATTGTAGTGGATGATTTCCGATGTAGTACCTTTTCGATCGAAGAAATCTTCTTGTTCTTGTCCCAAACCATAAAAATGTTCGCCTTCGTTAGCTTCAAAAATCACCTTAACACGGTAATGATCACCTTCTACATGTATATTACGTGTTTGATAATCACCTTCATACTTTGTACGAAGGATAACTTTATCTCCTCTATAAAAGGTTATAACACCACCATGCCAAATGTTTCCAGCCTCGAGTTTAACACTTAATAGACCGTTCTTTATAGTGGCAACATGCTCATCCCCTTCAATTATCGCATGATCTTCTGTAGGATCAAGAACTGTCCACTTTTCGTCAGAAACGCGACTATTGCGTGTACTTCTTACCCTAATACATCCTTCTCCCCAAGGTTCAATAACAGTGACTTCATCTTTTCTTCGAAAGATTACTTTTTTACCTTCATAGGTTATTTTACCCATTAAACTTTTCCTCCTCTAAAAATAATTAATCTATGATTACGTGCTCTAGACTCATAACATTACAATAATTATTTACACGTTAATTTGTGATTAGGTATAATAAATATCACCATTTTGATATAATTATAACATAATCATCTTTTTATTCTTTAAATATCTTGATATCCAGTTGCACTATTTTGATATTTGTTATAAGATGGTTTTGATGTAAAAAAAAGCAGGTGATATATTGAACCTATCGCACAAAAATCCTACAAAATATACAGAGGTAATATCACATATAACAGATTCACGGCCATATTCCATTCATCATACGATTGTAAAACCAGGGACAAAACAAGTCCTTTATCTTCATTGTCATAATGAAATGGAGTTCCTCTATTTAGAAGAAGGAGAAATAGAATTTCATATTGAAGATCAGGTATACATGATGAAACCAGGACAAGCAGTATTTATCTCATCAAATCATCTTCACTATGCCATCAATGCTTCTCGTGAACTAAGCGAGTGTAGCTATTATGCCATTGTCTTTTCTACAGAAATGTTATCTGGATCAGCCATTACTCGTTACTCAGATTACTTTACGCAGATGGGAGTCGTAGGTACAAAGGGTTTACGTGTATTTGATGAGAAAAAAGATAAAACGCTAATCCAAGCTCTATTAATGATATTTTCTTGTATAAATAAACCTGCAGTAAAATGTGAACTTCTTATAAGAGGACAACTTCTCACGATTTGGCAAGAGTTGTATAATGAATTTGTATACTTACCAACTGGTAAGGTTAGTAAAAGCACGTCTTTTCGTGATATACAAAAAACAGTAGAATACATTTGTGAAAACTACGCAGAAAACATTAATCTAGCAACTCTCGCTAAGATGGCAGGGGTAAGTGAAAGTCATTATTGTAGGCAGTTTAAGCGGTTTACTGGATTTTCACCTTTTGAATTTCTTAATAGACAACGAATAATGCGAGCCTGTGAAATGTTACAGTATACGGATGCACAAATAGTAGATATTGCCATCTCTTGTGGCTATAACAATGTTAGTTATTTTAATCGTACATTTCAAAAATACATGTTTGAGTCACCAAAACAGTACCGAAAAAGAATGATTAAATAAGAAACATCAATAAAGAAAAAGGTTGTATTGCTAAACCTTAAGAGTTAATAGTACAACCATGAAGCAATTTTGCCTTGGAATTAGTAAAAGGCGATTATATATAAAGAAAGGATGAAACTATGGAAAAACTTATTTCTCTAAAAACAGAACTCATCAAAGAGATCAATAACTTAAGCATTAAAGGTTTAGTATTAACAGACTTAAATGTCTTGCCTGGGTCTTATATTAATCTAGAATATCAGCTACCTAATGGTCAAATCGTAAAACTACTTAATGATGACGAAATGTATCTAGCTAATCAAATTGAGCTTGAAGGTAATGAACGTTGTTATGGGGTAGTAGGTTCAGAGAAGTTCTTGCTTGTATGTGAATATGGATGTAACGGACAAGATGCCGAAATTGTTCTCTATAAGCGGAGATAACCTATAGCTCTTTAGTTTGCTTATTTATCCAAGTTAAATAACCTAAGTATCCATCACTAATATCAAGCATAATGATTTCAGGGGTTTCATAAGGATGGAGCTCTTTTAATTTCTTTTCTAGTTCTCCATACAAAGTTTTTCTTGTTTTAAACAACACTAAAACTTCATTATCGTGACAATACTCTTCATTCCAGACATAGTGACTTTTGATATTGATCTCTTGCGCACAAGCAGCTAATTTACTTTTAATTATTTCATCAATAATAGGTTTGGCTTGTTCACTGCTAGTGAATGTTGTGAGGACAATCGCATAATCACTCATCATATAACCTCCTTGTCAGTATTTCTTTTATTTATATTAATATAAAATCATATAAAATGAAATATAAGAAGTTATATGTTAATATATAAAAAATTAAATTTATTAAAAGGAAGGTATAATGTGATGCAAATGATTGTCCCGCATTTATGGTTTGATAAAGAGGCGAAAGAAGCGGCTTTATACTACACCAACTTATTCGATAATTCTAGAATACTATATACACACAAAATTGAAAATCCTGAACCCTATGATGATGCTGAAGTTGTTGTATTTGAACTCGCAGGTATTAGATTTGGCGCTATTAGCGCTGGACCATATTTTAAACTAAATCCTGCGAGTTCTTTAGTAGTTTATTGTGAAACAGATGAGGAATATGATAGGATTTTAGCAGGTCTTTTAAATGGGGGAAGTATTGGTGATAGTGAAGATGTAATTACTGATCGTTTTGGATTAACATGGCGTGTGGAATTAGTAGGGAATCACGAAATGAGAGAGAAAATTATCCCTTGGTTATTAGTATCAAACGCTCATCTTGCGCTGGAGTATTACTCTAGTATCTTTGAAAACATACCAGACTTAAATTTAATACTCCAAGAAAACACAACTGAATATGAACTTACTGAAGCTTTCTCTCTAATTATTAATTGTAAAGATTAACAAGAAATTGATTATTTTTGGGACAAACTTTCTTATGTAAAAGAAGCAGAAAGTTGTGGTTAGTGTAAGGATCAGTTTGGTCTATCTTGGCAAATATTGCCTGAAGATTGGGAGCATATATGTTACGAGGGCACCAAAGCGGAACAAGAAAGAGTTAATAAAGCAATGCTTACGATGGGAAAAATCGATCGATAAGAATTGATACAAGCAAAATACGGCAAATAACTTAGTAATCATCACACTGGAATTATTTATAAATACAGTTGGTTATGATTAATCAATTGAATTAAAAGGAAAAAATGGACTATATAAAAATAAAACAAAAGGTTTTCGCCTTTTGTTTTATTTTTTACTCCTTAATTTCGAATAAACTAGATGTAAATACTTTTTTAGATGCATTAATTAAGAATTCATCGAAATCATAATCAAATGCCTTTTGGACTTTTTCTTTACCTTTTTGTAGTTGCTTACCATTATAGATAGTAATAAGATTAATTGAAGATAACAATAATAACTCTTCGAATTCGACTTGATTATTATTAATGTAACTAAGGTATGATTGATAAAAGTACTTTTTCATCAATAATGGTTTAATAGGCGTATGATTTAGTACTTGGATAAAACGATTAACTAATTTTAACTTAGTTTCCTCGCTAATGAGATTAGTTAATAAGTACTTATCAAGGATAATATCTAATGCATGAATATAATAAAAAGCACCCAAACTAAAATCTAAAGATAATAAAGTATTAATTATTTGCTGTAGTGATTCAATTGCAGTGTTTTCTAATAACTCATCATATAATACATTAATAATAATTGAATAGATATTTAAAGGGGAATTAGCTGGCAAAGAAGTTCTAATACCCTCTAACTCATGGAAGTACACTTGCTTGTTAATCTTTCCACTAAGGTATTCATATCTTTTAATATAAGCTTTGACAACTAAATCAAATAATTAATCTTCTGGTTCTAAAGTAAGAATCTTTTGATAGTAAGGTTCGATATCCGTAAATGTTTCAAATACCACTCTACTGATAAGTTTATTTACCACATTATCGGTGTTTCTTACTAACACTGTATAATTAATGAATTGTCCTAAAGTGACGTTTAAGCGTTCTAAAAGTTTATTAAATTCGGAGAAACTAATATTATCATCCGATTTTAAATACCGAAAATATGATCTTTCAGAAATAATACCTTCACATAAAGCACTAACTGATACATTGAAACTTTCTCTTAATTCGTCAAGTGCTTGAAAATATTCATGATTCAAGCGCATTGTTCATAATCCTTTCATATAAATTAGAGTTGATAAGCTCTTCATCTTTTAATAATGTGAAATAAATATTTATATCTTCTCTAGTAATCGCAAATTTTCTTCCATTAAGAAACTCTGTATCGTTAGTGCTTAAGATTGAACTAATATAATAGAAGATGATATCGTTATTATGAATATTATTCTTCTTAATGTATTTATAAAGAATATCAAACAGCAAAATATCATTATTGTTAAATTTTGCTCGTCTGAAGAAATCTAAAGCCTCATTAATAACCTGTTTTATGATGTTTCTTTTGTATTTTTCCTTATTATGATGTTCTGTAATAATCGTTAATACGATTAAATATGTTAATGTCAGACAAAATTCATAATGTATAGCAGTTAGTTTATATTCGCGAGAAAATAACATATTAAGTAAGTAATCAGCAATCCTTTCTTTATCTTCATCATCGCAGATTCGAATATATAAATATAAACTTTCAATTTCATCATCATTAAGATGTTTCTTCCTAAACATTTCTTTTAAGTCAATGATGCGTGATGAGTTTTTCTTAGCTTCTTCTTTAAATAATTTACCTAATTTATACAGCATGAGATTATTACATATAGGTATCGTGCGACTTGCATATATTGAGTTTAGTTTCTTGTCTTTGATAGAGTGATAGTAACGATTATATGCTTCTTCGTATTGTTCATTTCTGATTAAATCTAAGTAGTAGGCTTCATCTAAGTTGTTAAAAATATTTTTATTTGTCATATAAATGACAAATTCGTGTAATGGAACCCCTAATTTAGTTAGTAATTTAGTAAGTACTTCTAGTGTAATTGG
Source organism: Bacilli bacterium (assembly GCA_012513195.1). Taxonomy (GTDB): domain Bacteria; phylum Bacillota_I; class Bacilli_A; order Haloplasmatales; family Haloplasmataceae; genus JAAZCR01. The sequence goes on from JAAZCR010000060.1 coordinate 9,100, forward strand.
TATTTCCCCCGATAAATATCTAGAGTAATTACGTCTTGAAATTACACCTTCTGTTATTTCGAGAATTGTCATTTTTCGCTCTAACCGGAGTTGTTCTACACAATTCATTACCTCATAATCAAACTCCATATAATTTCCCCTTTCATAACTTTTTAATATTATTCTATCAAAAGATATTTTCTTTTCTCAATATGATTTATCATATGCGATTTAAACAGATTTAATGGAATATGTAGAAAAAATAAAAAAGCTGTCGTTTAGACAGCTTTTTGGATGATTGAGAAGGTATTTCAAATATACCCTCCATAATGAAACCCCTGAACTCTTCTAAATAAAAAAGAGACCGTCACTATAAAAATGCTAGTAGAAAAAATATAACATCGCAAAAATACTGATACAATGACAAAAATGTCCCATTTTAATTCGAAGGGAAATAATTACTTACCTCACAATCTTTCGTAATTACTCCCTTTTCTATATATATGATTCTATCACTAATTTCTTTCGCAAATTCTAAATCATGAGTAACAATTAAAATAGTGATGGATTCACCTAGTTGCTTAATTAATTTTACTACTTCACTTTTTAGAGAAGGGTCTAGTGCTGAGGTTGGTTCATCGAAACAAAGGATTTTGGGATTTAATAGTAACGCTCTAATTATCGCTACGCGTTGTTTCTCACCACCTGATAGTTGATGCGGATATTGCTCTTTTTTATTATCCAGTTTTAGTTTCATCAACCACTCGTTAGCTTCCGAATCAATTTCATCAAACGGTCTTTCTTTTTGTAAGCGCGGGGCAAGTGTGATGTTTTCCATTACGGTTAAGTGAGGATAAAGGTTAAAATCTTGAAATACTAAACCAATGCGTTTGGCATGGTTTCTTTTAACATTTTTATCATTGAGATTTATTAAGTCATTATTGATATAAATGTCTCCACGATAATTAGGCACTAAACCATTTAAGGTTTTTAATAGCGTGGTCTTGCCAGCCCCAGAATTACCTAGAATGGTAACGACTTGTTCTTTATCGATAGAGAAGTTAATGTTTTGAAAGATGGTTTGTTTCTTAAAAGAAACTGTTAAATTCTTAACTTCTAATATTTTACCGTTCATATAAAACAAACCTTCTTTCAATTTTTGTAAGTATCTTCGTAAGTATTAAAATAATAATAATAAAGTATATAATACCAGCTAAAAGATAAGGAATTAAAGTAACATGAAGATTAGATTGAATATTAGCG